>JBFHKK010000253.1:0-4709 GCA_041595475.1 Pseudomonas sp.
ATCGGCGTGGCCATCGGCTTCATGTTGCTGGCCACGGCATTGCACAATGTCGTCTGCAACCGCCAGCTGATCGGCGGTCGCGGCATGCGCCAGTAACGGGCGCAGGAGGCGATCTTGCGCAGCAGGCCCTTGATCCCACCGCTACGCGCCCTGCTGCTGGCCGCGAGCTTGTTGCTGGCCGCTGCACCCTGTCTGGCCGAGGAGGGCGCCGGACCGCTGGTCGAGGTGGTCACGCCAGAACGGGCCTTGGTGCGCGACGAGCTGGTCACCTTCGGTTCGTTGCGCTCGGACGAGTCGCTGATGATCCGCCCGGAGATCGCCGGTCGCCTGGCGGCCCTGCATTTTCGCGAGGGCCAGGCGGTCGAGGCCGGGCAACTGCTGGTCAGTCTCGACGATGCCATCGCCCGCGCCGAACTGGATCAGGCCCAGGCCAACCTGAGCCTGGCCGAGAGCAGCTTTCGCCGCACCCAACTGCTGTTCAACCGCGGTGCCAGCAACCCCCAGGCCCTCGACGAGGCGCGCGCCCAGTTGCAGGCGGCCCGCGCCAGTCTGGCCCTGGCCCAGGCGCGGCTGGACAAGACGCGCATCCGCGCGCCCCACGATGGCCTGCTCGGCCTGCGTCTGGTCAGCCCCGGCGCCTACCTGGAGGCCGGCCAGGACATCGTCAACCTGGAGGTGCTCGACCCGCTCAAGCTGGACTTTCGCATTCCGCAGAAGGCGGTCGGCCAGATCCAGCCGGGGCAGCAGGTGGAGGTGAGCCTCGATGCCTATCCGGGGGAGCTGTTCAGCGGCGAGGTGATCGCCCTCAATCCGCGCCTGGACGAGGTCGGCCGCAGCCAGGCGCTGCGCGCCCAGCTGGCCAACCCCGGGCTGCGCCTCAAGCCCGGACAGTTCGTCCGGGTCACGGTGATCCTCGCCGAGCGCCCCGCGGCGCTGCTGATCCCCGAGGAGGCGCTGATGCCCTTGGGCGAGCGCCTGCTGGTCAATCTGGTGGTGGACGGTAGGGTCGAGCAGCGCGAGGTCAAGCTGGGCCGGCGCCAGGGCGGGCGCGCCGAGGTGCGCGAGGGCCTGCAGGGCGACGAGACCCTGATCAGCGCCGGCTGGCAGAAGGTCAGGCCGGGGATGCGCGTGCGCACCCGGGCGGCCGGGGCCGGGGCGTGATCCTGGCGGATGTGTGCATCCGCCGGCCGGTGCTGGCCTGCGTGCTGTCGCTGGTGCTGGTGCTGCTCGGGCTGATGGCCTACCAGCGCTTGCCGGTGCGCGAATATCCCAACATCGACGTGCCCATCGTCACTGTCAGCGTCGGCTACCCGGGCGCCAGCCCGGAGATCATGGAGTCCCAGGTCGCCCAGCCGATCGAGGACGTGCTCTCCGGCATCGAGGGGCTGGACTTCGTCAGTTCCATCAGCCGTTCGGAAAGCACCCAGATCACCGCCCAGTTCCGCCTCGGCAGCGATGCCGACCGTGCGGCCAATGACGTGCGCGATCGCCTCGGCCGGGTGCGCGGGCTATTGCCGGACGAGATCGGCGAGCCGGTGGTGCAGAAGGTCGAGGCCGACGCCCAGCCGATCATCTACCTGGCCTTCTTCAGTCAGCGCCATTCGCCGATGGCCATCACCGACCTGCTCGAGCGCCTGGTCAAGGACCGCCTGCAGGTGATTCCCGGGGTCTCCGAGGTGCAGATCCGCGGCGCCCGCAGTCCGGCCATGCGCATCTGGCTCGATCCCGAGCGCCTGGCCGCCCATGATCTGACGGTGCAGGACGTGGAGGACGCGCTGCGCCGGCAGAACGTGGAGATCCCGGCCGGGCGCATCGAATCGAAGCAGCGCGAGTTCAATGTGCTGTCGCAGACCGACCTGCGCAGCGCCGAGGAATTCAACCGCCTGATCCTCGACGATTCGCGCGGCTACCTGCTGCGCCTGGAGGACGTCGGCCGCGCCGAACTGGGGCCGGCCAGCGAGCGCAGCCTGGTGCGCTACAACGGCCAGAGCGCGGTGGTGATCGGCATGGTCAAGCAGGCCACGGCCAATCCCCTGGACATCTCCGACGGCCTGGCCGCGGCCATGCCCGAGGTGCAGGCGCTGCTGCCGGAGGGCCTGCAGATGGCGGTCGGCCATGACAGCTCGCAGTTCATCCGCGAGTCGATCGACAACGTCTACACCACCATCTGGGAGGCGGTGGCGCTGGTCATTTTGATCATCTTCCTGTTCCTCCGTTCGCTGCGCGCCACCCTGATCCCGCTGGTGACCATCCCGGTGTCGCTGATCGGCGCCTGTGCGCTGATGGCGCTGATGGGCTTCTCGCTCAACACCCTGACCCTGCTGGCCATGGTCCTGGCCATCGGCCTGGTGGTGGACGATGCCATCGTCATGCTGGAGAACATCCATCGGCATCTCGAGCGGGGGCTGAGCCCGCTGCAGGCGGCCTTCAAGGGCAGTCGCGAGAGTGCCTTCGCGGTGATCGCCATGACCCTGACCCTGGCCGCCGTCTATGCGCCGATCGGCTTCATGCCCGGCAGCACCGGCAAGCTGTTCACCGAATTCGCCTGGACCCTGGCCGGCGCGGTGCTGGTCTCAGGCTTCGTCGCTCTGAGTCTGTCGCCGATGATGTGCGCCAAGCTGCTCAAGCCCCAGGCCGCTGGCGAGGCACACAACCGCGCCTACAACCTGATCGAGGATTTCCTTCAGCGCCTGACCCGCGGCTATCAGCACCTGCTGGTCTGGCTGCTGGCGCGCTGGTGGCTGACGCTGCTGGCCCTGCTCGGCGTGCTGCTGGCCTGTCTCTGGCTGTTCGCCGGGCTCAAGTCGGAGCTGGCGCCGACCGAGGACACCGGCACCCTCATCGGCGTCTACAGCGCGCCCGAAGGCGCCACCCTCGACTACACCACGCGCTATGCACGGCAGCTCGAGCAGGTCTACGACAGCATCGAGGAGACCAATCGCTATGTGGTGGTCACCGGCTTTCCCACCGTCACCCAGGGCATTTCCTTCCTCAAGCTGGAGGACTGGGACCAGCGCCAGCGCAGCCAGTTCGAGATTCGTCAGGAGTTGCTGCCCAAGCTATCGGACATCCCCGGGGTGCGCGCCTTCCCGGTCAACCGCCCGCCGCTGGGGCAGAGCGCGCGCAGCCAGCCGGTCAACCTGGTGATTCGCTCGTCGCTGGAGTATGGGCAGCTGCAGCACTACGTGGAGCAGTTGCTCGAGCGCCTGGAGTCCTATCCCGGGCTGGAGAGTCTGGACAGCGACCTCAAGCTCAACACCCCGCAGCTCAAGGTGACGGTCAACCGCGAGCAGGCCGCCGCCGTCGGCAGCGATGTGGCGACCATCGGCCGCACCCTGGAAAGCCTCTTCGGCAGCCGCCAGGTGACCCGCTTCAAGCGTCTGGGCGAGCAATACGATGTCGTGGTGCAACTGGAGGATGTCGACCGGCGCAATCCCGCCGACCTGGAACGGGTTTACGTGCGCGCCAGCGACGGCAGCATGGTCCAGTTGGCCAACCTGATCGAGGTACGCGAGACGGTCGCGCCGCGCGAACTCAGTCATTTCAACCAGTTGCGCGCCGTCACCCTGAGCGCCAACGTCGGCGCCGGGCATACCCTGGGCGAGGTGCTCGAGCATCTCGAGGCCGTGGCGCGCGAGGTATTCCCGCCCGGTACCCTGTTCGATTACGGCGGCACTTCGCGTGAATTCAAGGAGTCCAGCGCCGGTGTCGGGCTGATCTTCGTCCTGTCCCTGGCCTTCATCTACCTGGTGCTGGCCGCCCAGTTCGAGAGCTTCATAGATCCGCTGATCATCCTCTTCAGCGTGCCGCTGTCGATGGCCGGCGCGCTGCTGGCGCTGACCCTGTTCGGCGGAACCCTGAACATCTATTCGCAGATCGGCCTGGTCACCCTGATCGGCCTGATCACCAAGCACGGCATCCTCATCGTCGAGTTCGCCAACCAGTTGCTGCGCCGCGGTCTGGCCCTGCGCGAGGCGGTGCTGGAAGCGGCGGTGCAACGGCTGCGGCCGATCCTGATGACCACCGGCGCCATGGTCCTGGGTTCGCTGCCGCTGGCCCTGGCCACTGGCGCCGGGGCGGAAAGTCGCGAGCAGATCGGGCTGGTGATCGTCGGCGGCCTGCTGGTCGGCACCCTGTTCACCCTCTTGGTGATTCCCAGTCTGTACCTGTTGCTGCGACGCTGGCGCCCGCTGCGTGAAGAGGCTGAGGCGGCTGCCGCCGGCGGGCTCGGCTAGGTGAGGGCAGGGCCGCTCATCAACTGCATGGATGCCGCTGCAACCGCTGTTCTGATAGTGCTGCGCGCAGCCGCGGGCGAAGGCTAGACTCGCCGGGGTTTCCAATCTTCCGCGAGGATGCGCAGATGAGCTTGAATTTTTCCGGTCAGGTGGCCCTGGTCACCGGCGGCGCCGCAGGTATCGGTCGGGCCACGGCCCTGGCGTTCGCCGAAAAGGGGCTGAAGGTGGTGGTGTCGGACATCGACCGCGCCGGCGGCGAGGGCACCGTCGGGCTGATTCGTGGTGCCGGCGGCGAGGCCTGCTTCGTCGCCTGCGACGTGAGCCGCGAAGCCGAGGTGGTGGCGCTGCTGGAGGCCACGCTGGCCGCCTACGGACGCCTGGACTACGCCTTCAACAATGCCGGCATCGAGATCGAAAAAAGCAAGCTGGCCGAGGGCAGCGAGGCCGAGTTCGACGCCATCATGGGTGTCAACG
>JBFHKK010000254.1:0-4700 GCA_041595475.1 Pseudomonas sp.
AGCAAGGACGGTATGATGCAGGGCATCGGCCTGGACTCGACCCGGGCACTGGCCCGCCAGATCGCGATTCCGGTGATCCTGTCCGGCGGCGTCAGCCGCATGCAGGACATCGATGCGATCTGTGGCCTGGAAGAGGATGGCGTGATGGGGGCCATCATCGGTCGCGCCCTGTACGAGGGCGATCTGGACCTGAAGCTCTGTCAGGCCCGGGTCGACGAGCTGAACCCCCGGTAGCCGACGACATGCCCCTGGCCAAGCGCATCATCCCCTGCCTGGACATCGACCGCGGTCGCGTGGTCAAGGGCGTGAAATTCCTCGAGATCCGCGATGCCGGCGACCCGGTGGAAGTGGCCCGACGCTACGATGCCCAGCAGGCCGACGAACTGGTCTTCCTGGATATCACCGCCAGCTCGGAGGCGCGCGAAACCCTGTTTCCCATCGTCGAGCAGGTGGCCAGCGAGATCACCATTCCGCTGACCGTGGGCGGCGGCGTCCGCAGCTGCAATGATGTGCGCCGGCTGCTGCGCTGCGGCGCCGACAAGGTCTCGATCAATACCGCGGCGGTGGCCGAGCCGCAGCTGGTTGCCGACGCCGCGGATCGCTTCGGCCGCCAGTGCATCGTCGTCGCCATCGACGCCAAACGGGTGACCAAGCGCAAGGAAGCGCCGGGCTGGCACGTGTTCACCCATGGTGGCCGCAAGGACACCGGCCTGGACGCGGTCGAGTGGGCGGTGAAGATGGTCGAAATGGGGGCCGGCGAACTGCTGCTGACCAGCATGGACCGGGACGGCACCAAGGAAGGTTTCGATCTGGAGCTGACCCGTGCCATCGCGGACGCGGTGGAAGTGCCGGTGATCGCCTCGGGCGGGGTCGGCAAGCTGGAACATCTGGAAGCCGGGCTGAAGGAGGGCGGCGCCGATGCGGTGCTGGCCGCCTCCATCTTCCACTACGGCGAGTACACGGTGAATGACGCCAAGCGCTACCTGGCCGAGTGTGGCATCGAGGTGCGCCTGTGAGGTCCCCCGACGGCGCCGGCCTGCTCCAGGCCGTGCGCTTCAATGAGCAGGGCCTGGTCGCGGCCATTCTGCAGGATCGCATCGATGGCACCGTGCTGATGCAGGCCTGGATGAACGCCGAGGCGCTGGAACAGACGCTGGCGTCCGGGGTGGCCACTTTCTGGTCACGCTCGCGCGGCCAGCTCTGGGTCAAGGGCGAGACCTCCGGCAACACCCAGCGGGTCCATGAGATCCGACTGGACTGCGATGGGGATGCCCTGCTGCTGCTGGTCGACCCGGCCGGCCCGGCCTGTCATACGGGTGCAACAAGCTGCTTCTATCGTCGTGCGGCTGAGTCGGCCTGGGAACAGGCCGGCCCGCCCGCGGGCGGCACCCTGCCGGCGCTGGCCCAGCTGCTGGAACAGCGCAAGACCGCCGCGGCGGACAGTTCCTACGCCGCCAGTCTGTATGCCAAAGGGCGCGAGAAAATCCTGCAGAAGCTGGGCGAGGAGGCGGTGGAAACCATCCTGGCCGGGCATGGCGAGGCGCAGGACAAACTGGTTTACGAAATGGCGGACCTGTGGTTCCACGCCCTGGTCCTGCTGGCTGATGCCGGACTGTCGCCGCGAGACGTGCAGGCCGAGCTGGCCCGGCGCGAGAGCGTTTCCGGGCTGGCCGAAAAGGCGGCACGCGGGCAGTCGGCCTGAGATTAGGAGAGCGAAAATGGGATTGGGTGGCATCAGTATCTGGCAACTTCTCATCGTCCTGGCGATCGTGGTGCTGCTGTTCGGCACCAAGAAGCTGCGCAATATCGGCGGTGATCTGGGCTCGGCGGTGAAAAGTTTCAAGTCGGCGGTCAAGGAAGGCGAAGCCGAGAAATTCGAGGCCGACCCGCCGGCCCTGGATCAGGATGACGCCCAGCGCACCGCGCAGGGAGCCAGCCAGAGCAAGGATGAGCAGAAGTCCTCCTGAGCTGGCCGCGGCCTGAACCATGTTCGATGTCGGCTTTTCCGAACTGCTGCTGCTGGCCATCATTGGCCTGCTGGTGCTCGGGCCCGAACGCCTGCCGCGGGTGGCGCGCACGGTTGGTCAGTGGGCCGGTCGCGCGCGCAGCTATGTGCGGCAGATGAGCACCGAACTGGAGCGCGAAGTGCAGCGCGCCGAAGTGCGCCAGCACATCGAGGAATCCCGGCGCATTCTCAATGAACGGGTGGATCTCGACGGCAAGAGCCAGGGCGATGGCCCTGAACGCTGAGCCCGGGGAGGAGAAGCTCGCCGAGGCGCCGCTGATCAGCCACCTGCTGGAACTGCGCGACCGCCTGCTGCGCATCGTGCTCGGGGTGCTGGTCTGCCTGCTGCCCATGCTGCCCTTCGCGCAGGAGATCTTCGCCCTGCTGGCGGCGCCGCTGAGTGCGAACCTGCCGGAAGGCGCCAGCATGATCGCGACCGAGGTCGCCTCGCCCTTCCTGACCCCGTTCAAGGTCGCCCTGCTGCTGGCCATCGTGGTCTCGATTCCCTGGAGCCTGTATCAGGTCTGGGCCTTTGTCGCACCCGGCCTGTACCAGCATGAGCGCCGCTTCGCCCTGCCGCTGGTGGCCTCGAGTTCGGTGCTGTTCTACCTCGGCATGGCCTTCGCCTATTTCGTCGTCTTCCCGCTGGTGTTCCGCTTCTTCATCGGCGCGGCGCCGGAAGGCGTCGCGGTGATGACCGACATCGGGCGCTACCTCGACTTCGTGATCACCCTGTTCCTGGCCTTCGGCGCAGCCTTCGAAGTGCCGGTGGCCATCGTGCTGATGGTGCGCATGGGCATGACCACGCCGGGGGCGCTGCGGGAAAAACGCGCCTACGTGCTGGTCGGCGCCTTCACCGTCGGCATGCTGCTGACCCCGCCGGATGTGATTTCGCAGACCCTGCTGGCCCTGCCGGTCTACGCCCTGTACGAGCTGGGCATCCTGGCCGCGGCGATCATGGTGCCGGGCAGTCGCGAGGTCGACGCCCAGCGCCGGGGCGAGTCGCCCTGAGCGCAGTGACCTGGCCGGTGCCCGACGCCTAGGTGCCGGCGGCGAGGCTGGCGTGCACCGGCGCGGTGTCCGGCATCTGGCCGGTCCAGTGCGCGAAGGACAGCGCGGCCTGCTCGACCAGCATGCCCAGGCCCTCGTGCGCGGCCGCGGCGCCTTCGGCGCGAGCCCAGTGCAGGAAGGGAGCGGCGGCCGGGCCGTAGCTGAGGTCATAGGCCACCCCGCCAGGGGCGAACAGAGCGTGTGGGAGCAGCGGCGCCGCGCCCTTGTGGCCGGCCGCCGTGGCGTTGATCAGCAGGTCGAAGCGGTCGCCCTTGAGCGCCATGTTGGCGGCGAAACGCAGCGGCCCCGGGCCGGCGAATGCCGGCGCCAGCGCTTCCAGTTTCAGCGGATTGCGGTGGCTCCAGACCAGCTCGGCCGGTCCGGCCGCCAGCAGTGGCCGGATCAGCCCGCAGGCGGCGCCCCCGGCGCCGATCACGCCGATCCGCGCGCCGGCCAGTTCTATGCCCAGGCGCTGCAGATCGCGGACGCAGCCGGCGCCGTCGGTGGTCTCGCCGTGCAGGCTGCCGTCAGGGCGCGGAATCAGCGTGTTGACCGCGCGCGCCTGCTGCGCCGCATCGGACAGGCTGGCGCAGCTGTCCAGGGCCGTGGCCTTGTGCGGCACGGTCACATTCATGCCCTGGCCGCCGTCGGCGAAGAACCCGGCCACGGTGGCGGCCACCTCGGCCGGGGCGCATTCGATCAGGCGGTAGTCGACGCTCTGGCCGAACTGCGCGGCGAAGGCCTGGTGGATGGCCGGCGAGCGGCTGTGCGCCACCGGCTGGCCGATCAGGGCGAAGCGCCAGTTCATGCGAGTTCCGGGTAGTAGCGTTGATGCATCTGCTGACAGTAGGTCACCAGGTTGCCGTGCCGCTCGACCAGCGGCCGCAGCGGGGTGTCGAGCTGGGCGAGCAGCACCTGGGCCAGGAAGCCATAGGCCGTGGCGTCGATATTGGCGGGCTGGTAGCCGCCGAAGTAGGGCTTCTCGCCCAGTGCGTCGCTGAGCGCCCGCATGTCCTCGGCGAAGCGGCGCTGCAGTTCCTCCGGGCTGTGCCGGCTGAGGCCGTGGCCATGCGCGTCGCGGCGCAGCTGACGGCGGACCAGCGCCGGCACGATGCTGCGCAGCAGTCCGTTCATGTCGGCGAAAAAGCTTTCGATGATCTTGTCCCAGTTGCTGTCGTCCAGCCAGCGAAAATAGATCATGGCCCAGTAACTGTGCTCCTCCAGCATGCGCTGCAGCGCATGAGCCAGGGCCCGTTCACCGGGGTTCAGCTGGGCGTTCAGCTTGATCTTGCAGGCCTTTTCCAGATAGGCGATGGCGCAGCTGCTGTCGGCCACCTTGTTGCCCTCGTGCTCGATCACCGGCAGCTTGCCCAGCGGTGACTTGCGCGGGTCGGGCGTGATCACGCTCTCGTACTCGAGGCCGGCGATGCGCAGCCAGGTCTCCAGCTTGAGGCAGAAGGGGCTGGCGTTGGCCAGGCCCAGGGCGGGGGCGAACTGATAGAGTCGGATCATGAGGATTGCAGCCAGCGCGCGGCCTGCGGCGCGTAGTAGGTCAGGATGCCGTCAGCGCCGGCCCGTTTCATGGCGAGCAGGCATTCCAGCACGGCCTTTTTCTCGTCCAGGGCACCGGCCGCGGCGGCGCAGG
>JBFHKK010000255.1:0-4691 GCA_041595475.1 Pseudomonas sp.
AATCTTCGCCTTCACGCACTTCATGCACCGGCAGGCTGGTTTCGATGCTCTGCTCGTCGACGTACTGGCGGATTTTGCCATCGGAGTCGCAGGTCAGGTCCTGCAGCACGGCGCGCCGCAGCGGCTCCTCGTCCAGGCGCGACAGCGGCAGGATCGGCAGGATCTGGCCGATGGCCCAGGTGTCCGGCAGGCTCTGGAACACCGAGAAGTTGCAGATGTACTTGTCCGCCAGCTTGTCATTGAGCTCGTCGAGCACCGCCCGGTGCGAACGCTGCCGGGCCTTGAGCTGGTTGTGCAGGCGCCGGCAGATGGCGAAATAGCACTGCTCGGCCAGGGCCTTCTGCGCCAGGCTGAGCTTGCCTGCCGAGTACTGCGCGGCCACCTCCTCGATATAGTGGGTGGCGCGCCAGTAGGTCTCGGCGACCATCTCCGGGTCGCTGTCGTCGAGCAGATCGATCAGTACCTGCAGCACTTCCGGCTGCTCGGCATCGGCATCGATCTGCGGCACCACATCGTTGTGCTTCTCCACGTCAGTCACCTGCACCAACAGGATGGCGTGGTGGGCGGTCATGGCCCGGCCACTCTCGGAGAAGATATGCGGGTGGGGGATCTCCTGGCGGTCGCAGAACTCCTTGAGCATGTCGACCACGGCATCGGCGTAGTCCTGCATGTCGTAGTTGATCGAGCTGGCGTTGCGCGAGTGGGTGCCGTCGTAGTCCACGCCGAGGCCGCCGCCGACGTCGATATGATCCACCGGCAGCCCCAGGGCTCGCAGTTCACCGTAGTAGCGGATAGCCTCGCGAAAGCCCTTGCGGTAGTCGGCGATATTGGCGATCTGCGAGCCCATATGGAAATGCAGCAGGCGGATGCCCTGATCCAGGCCGGCGGCCTTGAAGCGCTCGACCACCTGCAGGATCTGCGCGGCGGACAGGCCGAACTTGGACTTCTCGCCGCCGGTGTCGGCCCACTTGCTCGAGGCCAGGGAGGACAGGCGCACACGCAGGCCGATCTGCGGCGCGACCTTGAGTTCGGCCGCCTCCTCGATCACCAGGCGCACCTCGGATTCCTTCTCGATCACGATAAACACGTTATGACCGAGCTTCTGCCCCATCAGCGCCAGGCGGATGAATTCGCGGTCCTTGTAGCCGTTGCAGACGATGGTGCCGCCCTTCGGCGCCAGCGCCAGCACCGCCAGCAGCTCGGGTTTGGAGCCGGCCTCCAGACCGATGGAGACGTTCTGCGTGGCGATGATGTTCTCCACCACCGCCTCCTGCTGGTTGACCTTGATCGGATACAGCGCGGTGTACTGGTTCTGGTAGCCGAGGCGGGCGATGTTGGCGTCGAAGGCGCCGGTCAGGCCGCGCACGCGGTCCTGCAGGATGTCCGGGAAACGCACCAGCAGCGGCAGGCTCAGGCCGCTGGCGCGCAGCTCCTCGACCTGGGCGAAGAGGTCGATGGGCGTGCTGGCCGGGCCGTTGGGGCGTACTTCCACCCGCCCCTGCTCGTTGATGGCGAAATAGCCGGCGCCCCAGTGGCGGATGCCATAGACGCTGCGGCTGTCCGCCACCGTCCACTGGCTGCCGTCGTCTTTGCGTGTGCGTCGTGCAGACATCGAATTCTCCCTTGCGAAAAATGATTGCCAGGCGACGGCAACAGCCGATTGGCTTAAGGCGATGGGGTAGATCCGAGGGTCGCCCCTGGACCTGTCGGAACAGTTTAGAAGAGCTGGCGCCAAGCCCGGCTAGCCGCCGGACTTCTTCGCCTTGAATCCGCGCTTGAGCAGTTCGTCGAGCAACAGCTGAACGTGATCGCCCTGAATCTCGATCACCCCGTCTTTCAGGGCGCCGCCGCAGCCGCAGCGTTTCTTCAACGCACTGGCCAGCTCCTTGAGCGGCTCCTCGGCCAGGGGCACGCCGCTGACGGTGGTCACCGTCTTGCCGCCACGGCCCTTGGTTTCGCGACGAACCCGGGCGATGCCGTCGCCGGCCGGAACCTCGCTCTGCTTGCAGAGGCAGGCCTCCAGCGGCTGACTGCAGTCGGGACAATGACGGCCACCATCGGTGGAATAGACCAGCCCGCCGAGGGCCGACAATGACGAAGCTTTCTTGACCACCGGCTTGTCCTCCTAGGGGGTCAGGACAGCGACTGGCTGATGCTGATCAGCCGCCAGGCCCCACTCTGGCGGGGCCGCGCAACCGACTCGAGGGCCGGCGCGAAAGGCGCGCAGTGTAAAGGCAAACGCCGGCGCTGCTAACAACGAATATGCGCCATCGGCCGACGCAATGGCGACCTCGCGCCGGCCTCAGCCGGCCAGGTAGCGCCTGAGCGCCTCCAGCGAATCCGGGCAGTAGGGCTTGTCCCGGGCCTCGTCGAGCGCCCGCTGCGGCGCCATGAAGCGTGCCTCCAGCACCTCCTCGGGCTGCAGGCGCAAGGGGCCGTCGGACACCGCGGAAAACACCGCACACCACAGCCGGTTGTCCGCCTGCTCGAAGAAGAAGCGCGAGTGCTCGCACAGGGGCACCTGCTCGATGCCCAATTCCTCGGCCAGCTCGCGGGCGGCGGATTCGGCATAGCCCTCATCGGCCTGCACCATGCCGCCGGCCGCCACGTCCCAGTAGCCCGGATACAGGGCCTTGCTCAGGGTGCGGCGGTGCACGCACAGCTCGCCGGCGGAGTTGAACAGCAGGATGAAGCTGCCGCGGCCGATCAGCCCGCGCCGGCGCAACTCGGCCCGTGGCAGGCTACCGAGCAGCCGGTCCTGCTCGTCGACCCAGGCGACCAGCTCGGCGTCGGAGGCGGCGCGGTGGGCCGCCTCGGCAGCGGACAGGCGCACGCCTCAGCCCTGCGACAGCAGGGTGCGCAGGTCGATGATCGCCGCATTGGCCCGCGAGATGTAGTTGGCCATCACCAGCGAATGGTTGGCCAGCAGGCCATAGCCGCTGCCGTTGAGGATCATCGGGCTCCACAGGGTTTCCTGGGCGGCCTCCAGTTCGCGAATGATCTGGCGCACGCTGATGGTGGCGTTCTTCTTGGCCAGCACATCGGCGAAGTCCACCTCCACCGCGCGCAGCATGTGCGACAGGGCCCAGGCCTGGCCGCGGGCCTCGTAGAAGACGTTGTCGATCTGCATCCACGGGGTTTCGTAGATGACCTCGCCATCGACCACCTCGTCGCCCTTGGCGGCCTCGGCCACGGCGGTGTTCAGGCGCACCTGGCCGACGCTGGCCGAGAGCCGCTGCGACAGCGAGCCGAGCCGGGTCGCGGCGTCGCCCAACCAGTTGTTGAGGTTGTCGGCGCGGGTATAGAACTGCGCCTTGCCGGTTTCCGCCCCGGCCAGACGAGCCAAGTAGCGATCGAGAAACTGGATGCCTTCGCGGTACTGCGCCTCGGAGGCCGGCAGCGCCCAACTCTTGTTGTCGAAGTGGAAATGCGGCTCGGCCTTGGCCAGGTCCGGGTCCTCGGTGGACTGCGACTGGGAGCGGGCGAAATCCTTGCGCAGGGCGCGGGACAGGTCGCGCACCTGCACCAGCACGCCGAATTCCCAGCTGGGCATGTTGTCCAGCCACAACCCCGGCGGCGCCAGGTCGTTGCTCTGGTAGCCGCCGGGCTTGTCCAGCAGGGTGCCGGCCACCCGCTTGAGGGTCTCGACCGTGGTGTAGCCCTTGACCAGCTGGCGGTCGCTGTCCTGCGCCGCCGCCTGGGCATGCTGCTGCACCGAGAACAGCTCGGGTTCCTGGCTCCAGTACCAGCCGATCACCAGCGCCGCCAGCAGGTACAGCCCCAGCACGCCGCCGACCAGGCGACCCAGCCAGCCTCCGCCCAGGTAGCTGCGCACGTCATCGACCGAGTCGTCTACGCTGTCGCGCACGTCAGTGGCGCGCTTCTTCCAATCGAGCATGGCAAAAAATCCTTCATCAACGGCCGTCGGTTGTCGGGCGGCCATCGTCAGATGGCGCGCCATGGCCTCGCACTATAAGGGAAGCACAGGACGCTGCGCAGCGCCGGGGCAAGACCGATCTGAAAGGCAGCCTGTGCGGCTGCAGCGCACGGATGTGACGAAATTCCGGCGACAGAAGATCGACGGCGCTGGCGTTCCATCTGGCGGCTGGTAGCATAGCGCCAGCAGCGCCGCGCGCTGCCCTACCATTCCAGCAGAGTCCGGGCCATGACCGAGCACGAAGACTTAAGCAGCGACCGCCTCAAGCAGCACTTCGCCAAGCGCGTGATTCACCAGGCGCGCCAGCTACTGGAGGTCTGGCAGCGCCTGCAGCGCCAGGAATGGAGTGTCGAGGGCATGCAGGAGCTGCGCGAAGCCGCGCTGCTGCTGCAGCGCTACGCCGAACGCTTCGACCAGGCCGAGCATTGCCAACTGGCCGACGGCATCGGCCGCTGCCTGCAGACCGTGGCCGACAATCGCGCGCGCCTGACCAGCGACACCATCAACAGGCTCAACCAGCTGATGCAGCGCCTGGCGCACACCGGCCTGCGCCATGCCGACCGCTTCGAGCAGACCGCCCTGCCGCCGCTGCGCAAGCCGGTATACCTGGCCCTGCAGCACTTGGAGCACGCCGAACGCCTGGCCCAGCAGCTGGAGTTCTTCGGCATGAACGCGCTGCCGCTGGACAGCGCCAACGCCTTCCGCGCGGCCATGAGCGAACGCCATCCGGCGGCCATCCTGATGGACGTCGACT
>JBFHKK010000256.1:0-4691 GCA_041595475.1 Pseudomonas sp.
GAGATCAGCGCCTCGAGATCGAATTCGATGTCTTCGAGGCTGAGCTTGCCCGAGCCGATGCGGGCGTAGTCGAGGATGTCGTTGATCACCTTCATCAGCGAGTTGCCCGAGCTGGTGATGGTGTCGAGGTAGAACCGCTGGCTGCGATCCAGCGAGGTTTCCCTGAGCAACTGCAGCATCCCCAGCACGCCGTTCAGCGGCGTGCGGATCTCGTGGCTCATCTTGGCCAGGAAGCGGCTCTTGGCTTGGCTCTCGATCGCCGCCTGTTCGGCGGCGCGGCGCGACTGGAAGCCTTCCTCCGTGAGCACATTGATGCGGTCGGCCAGGCCGATCGACAGGGTCAGCAGCTCGATGGCCATGCCGAACTTGACCACGGCGGCGCCATACAGGCCCCAGAATTCGAAGCCCAGGGAGCCGGCGGTGGCGATGATGAAGGAGACCAGCAGGATGCCCCAGGCGATGCTGTAGTAGGAACCGTAACGCACGCCCTGACGCCAGACATAGGCGCCGCTCAGCAGCAGGGTCGAGGAGGCCACCAGCACGGTCACGCTGGCGAGGATGTTCCAGGCCTGCAGGCCGATCAGCGGCACTGAGACCAGGCAGCCGAAGATGACCAGCATCAGCAGGCGCAGGCCCAGGTCCAGGCGCGGAAAGAGTTGCCAGGTATGCAGGAAGTGGCGGCTGAACTGCACGGCGTTGAGGCACAGCAGGTACATCAGGATATAGATGCCCACCGACTGCAGGCCCAGGTGTTCGGGCAGCAGCTTGAACAGCATGCCGTCGAAGCAGGCCATGAACAGCCCGCTGCTGAGGATATGCCCCAGATACCAGAAGTAGGCGGCCTCGCGCAGCGACAGGAAGAGGAACAGGTTGTAGCAGAGCATCGCGAAGAGTACGCCGTAGAAGGCGCCATTGATGCCCATGAGGTTTTCCTGGGCGGCGGCGCTGGCGGCGTAGGTGCTGAAATACAGGGGCACGAACACGGTGCTGGTGGTATCCACCCGAATCAGCAGGGTGTGCGGGCCGGGCGCCAGCTCCAGGGGAAACCAGAAATTGCGCACCTGCACCGGGCGCTGGGCGAAGGCATGGCGATCGCCGCTGGATTGCGCCTGCCAGGCGCCCTGGGGCGAGGCCAGGTAGACCTGGATGTCGTCCAGCAGCGGATAGTTGATTTCCAGGTAGCCGGCCAGGGTCTGCTGCAGGCGGTTGTCCAGGCGCACCTTGAACCACCAGACCGAGTCGTTCTTGCCGAGATTGGCGTGTTGCCCCGGCACGGGCGTGAAGCGCTCGTCACCCAGGGCGGCGACCTGCTCCAGGGTCAGGCTGCCGTCGGGATCTTCCAGGTAGCCCAGTTGCGGGCCGAGTGCCAGGCGCAGCTCGGGGCTGCTCAGCGTGGCCGGTTGCAGCGCCCACAGCGGTGTGCAAAGGCAGAACAACAACAACGCCAAGCCTGTGCGCAGCATTCGCCAACCCTGTTCTTATCGTTATCGGACTCGCCGAACCCGGCGCCTGCCTGATCACTGGGATCGCCTGAGCGGTGACTGGAGCATCCTTGCCACCGGTTCTGCGGCGCTGCAGAACAGGCGCCGCTTGTCACAGTGTCGGACACTTTGCCCGGATGTACAGGCCGCTTCAAGTCTCCTGCTTGCGTTGGCGCAGCAGGCTGTCCACCGGCGGCACGCGGGTTTCGCTGCCCAGCTGGGTCTCATGCTCCAGTTGATGGCTGAAACGGTCCAGGGTGCCCTGGGCCGGTTGGGCGTCGCTGGCGAACACCGGCGGGCTGAGGATGTAGGCGCTGAGCAGTCGGGTCAGGGCGGTCAGGCTGTCGATATGGGTGCGCTCGTAGCCATGGGTGGCGTCGCAGCCGAAGGCCACCAGCGCGGTGCGCACATCGTGGCCGGCGCTGACCGCCGACTGGGCGTCGCTGTGGTAGTAGCGAAACAGGTCGCGGCGCACCGGAATCTCGTGCTCGGCGGCCAGGCGCAAGAGTTGGCGCGACAGGTGATAGTCGTGGGGGCCGCCGGAGTCCTGCATGGCCACGCTCACCGTGTGTTCGCTGGAGCTCTGGCCGTGGGCCACCGGGGCGATGTCGACGCCGACGAACTCGCTGACATCCCAGTGCAGGGCCGCGGCGGCGCCCGAGCCGACCTCCTCGGTGATGGTGAACAGCGGGTGGCAGTCGATCTCAGGCTCCCGGCCGCTGTCGACTATGGCCTTGAGCGCGGTGAGCAGGGCGGCGACCCCGGCCTTGTCGTCCAGGTGGCGGGCGCTGATATGGCCGCTCTCGGTGAACTCCGGCAAGGGGTCGAAGGCGACGAAGTCGCCGATGGATACGCCCAGGGATTCGCAGTCGGCACGGGTGGCGCAGTAGGCGTCCAGGCGCAGTTCGACATGGTCCCAGCTGATCGGCAGGCGGTCGATGTCGGTGTTGAAGGCGTGGCCGCTGGCCAGCAGCGGCAGCACGCTGCCGCGCATCACCCCGGTTTCGGTGAAGACGCTGACCCGGCTGCCCTCGGCGAAGCGGCTCGACCAGGTGCCGACCGGGGCCAGGCCCAGGCGGCCGTTGTCCTGCACGGTGCGGACGATCGCGCCTATGGTGTCCAGGTGGGTCGACACGGCGCGGTCGGGGCTGCTCTGGCGGCCCTTGAGGGTGGCGCGGATGGTGCCGCGGCGCGTCAGTTCGAAGGGAATGCCGATCTCCTCCAGGCATTCGGCGACATAGCGCACTATGGTGTCGGTGAAACCGGTCGGGCTGGGGATGGCGAGCATCTCCAGCAATACCTTCTGCAGGTAGTCGAGATCGGGTTCGGGAAGCTGGGGCATGAAGAACTCCTTGATTGCGCGGCCACGCGGCCCTTGTCGGCGCGCCGGCCCTAGGCGTGGGCCTGGCTCAATGGAAACAATAGATCGATAAAGCGTTCGGCGGTCGGCTGCGGCTCGTGGTTGGCCAGGCCGGCGCGCTCGTTGGCCTCGATGAACACGTGTTCGGCCTGGTCGGCCGCCGGTACCAGCAGGTCCAGGCCCACCACCGGGATCTCCAGGGCGCGGGCGGCCTTGATCGCGGCCTCGGCCAGGGCCGGGTGCAGTTGCTCGGTGACGTCCTCGAGGATGCCGCCGGTGTGCAGGTTGGCGGTCTTGCGCACGGCCAGGCGCTGGCCGGCCGGCAGTATGCTGTCGTAGTCGACCCCGGCCGCGTGCAGGGTGCGCAGGGTTTCGGCGTCCTTGGGGATGCGGCTCTCGCCGGCGGTGGCGGCCTGGCGCCGGCGGCTCTGGGCGTCGATCAGGTCGCCGATGCTGTGCAGCCCGTCGCCGAGCACCTCGGCCGGGCGGCGGATGGCGGCGGCCACCACCTGGTAGCCGATCACCAGGATGCGCAGGTCGTGGCCGGGGTGGAAGCTTTCCAGCAGCACGCGGCTGTCGAACACCTCGGCGCGCTCGATGGCGGCCTGGACCTCGCCCGGGGTGCGCAGGTCGACCGCCACGCCCTGGCCCTGTTCGCCGTCCACCGGCTTGACCACCAGGCTGCCGTGCTCGGCGAGAAAGGCCGCGTTGTCCTCGGCGCTGCCGGCCAGGCGTTGCGCCGGCAGGCTCAAGCCGGCGCGCGCGAGGACCTTGTGGGTCAGGCGCTTGTCCTGGCACAGGGTCATGCTCACCGCGCTGGTCAGATCGGTCAGCGATTCGCGGCAGCGAATGCGCCGGCCGCCGTGGGTGAGGGTGAAGAGCCCGGCCTCGGCGTCGTCCACCTGCACTTCGATGCCGCGGGCCAGGGCTTCATCGACGATGATCCGCGCATAGGGGTTGAGCGCCTCGTCCGGCCCGGGGCCGAGGAACAGGGTCTGGTTGATGCTGTTCTTGCGTTTGACGCTGAAGGTCTGCAGTTCGCGAAAGCCCAGCTTGGCATAAAGCTTCTTGGCCTGGTCGTTGTCGTGCAGCACCGACAGGTCCAGATAGCTCAGGCCGCGACTCATGAAGTGCTCGACCAGGTGGCGCACCAGCACCTCGCCGACGCCCGGGCGGCTGCAGTTGGGGTCCACCGCCAGGCACCAGAGGCTGCTGCCGTTTTCCGGGTCCTTGAACGCCTTGCAGTGATTCAGGCCCATGACGCTGCCGATCACCGCGCCGCTGTCTTCGTCCTCGGCCAGCCAGTAGACCGGGCCGCCCTTGTGCCGGGGCGTTAGCTTGGCCGGGTCGAGCGGCAGCATGCCGCGCATCTGATACAGACGATTGATCGCCTGCCAGTCCGCGTCATTCTGTGCGCGACGGATGCGATAGCCGCGAAAGCCGCGGCGCGCCGGGCGGTAATCGCTGAACCAGAGGCGCAGGGTGTCGGACGGATCGAGGAACAGCTGCTGCGGCGCCTGGGCCAGGATCTGCTGGGGCGCCGCCACGTACAGGGCGATGTCGCGCTCGCCGGGGCGTTCGGTCAGCAGTTCGTCGGCCAGGGTCGCCGGGTCCGGGTAGGTGTGGCCGATCAGCAGGCGGCCCCAGCCACAGTGCACGGCTTTGGATTGGCAGGGCTTGCTTGCGCGCTCTTCGGCCGAGCGTGCCTGCAGGCGTTGGTAGGAGGGCGCCTGGCCGCGCAGGAGGCGTTGGTTATGGGCAGTGGCTCGCATGAAAGTGATTCCTTGGCTTCTCGCGTCGCCCGGATGCATCCGGGTCTGGACTCGGTGACAGGGTTCAGGCCGGCCGGC
>JBFHKK010000257.1:0-4634 GCA_041595475.1 Pseudomonas sp.
CAGGATGCGCTCAATGCACGCAAGCAAGTGCTCGAGCAGGCGGCATTGAGTGCCAAGCTTGCGGCCGAGCGCATCGACGTGACGCTGCCCGGGCGCGGCCAGACTTCCGGTGGCTTGCACCCCGTGACACGGACTCTGGAGCGGGTCGAGCAGTTCTTCACCCGCATCGGCTATGGCATCGCCGAGGGGCCCGAGGTCGAAGACGATTATCACAACTTCGAGGCGCTCAATATCCCCGGCCACCATCCGGCCCGGGCAATGCACGACACCTTTTATTTCAACGCGAACATGCTGCTGCGCACCCACACCTCGCCGGTGCAGGTGCGCACCATGGAATCGCAGCAGCCGCCGATTCGTATCGTCTGCCCCGGGCGGGTCTATCGCTGCGACTCCGATATCACCCACTCGCCGATGTTCCACCAGGTCGAAGGCCTGCTCGTGGACGAAGGCGTCAGTTTCGCCGACCTGAAAGGCACCATCGAGGAGTTCCTCCGGGTGTTCTTCGAAAAGCCGCTGGGGGTGCGTTTTCGTCCCTCGTTCTTCCCCTTCACCGAGCCTTCGGCCGAAGTCGACATGCAGTGCGTGATGTGCAGCGGCAAGGGCTGCCGGGTGTGCAAGCAGACCGGCTGGCTGGAGGTGATGGGTTGCGGCATGGTGCACCCCAATGTCCTGCGCATGTCCGGCATCGACCCGGAGAAGTACCAAGGCTTCGCCTTCGGCATGGGCGTGGAGCGGTTGGCCATGCTCAGGTATGGCGTCAATGACTTGCGCCTGTTCTTCGACAACGACCTGCGATTCCTGGCGCAATTTCGCTAGCGCCGCACGACCGTAACCGAATTGTTTTAGGAGAGCAGGATGAAATTCAGCGAACAATGGCTGCGCACCTGGGTCAACCCGCCGGTGTCCCGTGATGAGTTGGTGGCGCGTCTTTCCATGGCCGGTCTGGAGGTCGATAGCGTCTCACTGGCCGCCGGCGTTTTCAGGGGCGTCGTGATCGGCGAGGTGCTGGCCACCGAGCCGCATCCGGATGCCGACAAATTGCGCGTGTGCCAGGTCAGCAACGGCAGCGAGACCTTCCAAGTGGTTTGCGGCGCGCCGAACGTGCGCCCGGGCCTGAAAGTCCCCTTTGCCATGATCGGCGCCGAATTGCCGGGCGATTTCAAGATCAAGAAGGCCAAGCTGCGTGGCGTCGAATCCAACGGCATGCTCTGCTCGGCCGCGGAATTGCAGATCAGCGAAGACAACGACGGCCTGATGGAGCTGCCGGCAGAGGCACCGGCTGGCGTGGACATCCGCACCTATCTGAATCTGGATGACGCCAGTATCGAGGTCGACCTGACGCCCAATCGCGGCGACTGCCTGTCGCTGGCCGGGCTGGCCCGGGAGATCAGTGCCCTCTATGACGCGCCGGTGAAGCGCCCCTCGATCGCGGCGGTCGCGGCCGCGCACGACCAGGTGCGTCCGGTCGAGGTGCTCGCATCGCAGGCTTGTCCACGCTATCTGGGGCGGGTGCTGCGCAATGTCGATCTGTCCCGTCCGACCCCGCTTTGGATGGTCGAGCGCCTGCGCCGTGCCGATGTGCGCAGCATCGATGCGGCGGTGGATGTGACCAACTACGTGATGCTCGAGCTGGGTCAGCCGATGCACGCCTTCGATCTGGCCGAGATCAATGGCGGCATTCGGGTGCGCATGGCCGAGGAGGGCGAGAAGCTGGTTTTGCTCGACGGACAGGAAGTCAGCCTGCGCGCCGACACCTTGGTCATCGCCGATCACCAGCGCGCCCTGGCCATTGCCGGCGTTATGGGCGGTGAGCACAGCGGCGTGAGCCAGAACACCCGTGATCTGTTTCTCGAGAGCGCCTTTTTCGACACCATCGCCATCGCCGGCAAGGCGCGCTCCTACGGCTTGCACACCGATTCCTCGCACCGCTTCGAGCGTGGTGTCGACTGGCAGCTGGCGCGTGAGGCGATGGAGAGGGCCACGGCGCTGCTGCTGGAGATCGTCGGCGGCGAGGCGGGGCCGATCATAGAAGTGGTCGATCAAGGGCAGTTGCCGAGCGTGGCGCCCATCACCCTGCGGGCCGAGCGCATCGAGCAGATGCTCGGCTTGCAACTCGAAGGCGCCGAGGTCGAGCGCCTGCTGCTGGCGCTGGGGCTGGGCGTGCGTGCAACCGAGCGCGGGCAGTGGCAGGTGGAGGTGCCCAGCCATCGCTTCGATATCGCTCTGGAAGTGGATCTGATCGAAGAGCTGGCGCGACTCTATGGCTACAACCGCCTGCCGGTACGCTATCCGCAGGCGCGCCTGGCGCCCCAGGCAAAAGCCGAGGGAACGGTCGAGCTGCCCGCGCTGCGCCGGCTGCTGGTGGCCCGCGGTTATCAGGAGGCCATCACCTACAGCTTCATCGACCCCAAGCTGTTCAAGCTGTTCAGCCCGGACGCTGAGCCACTGATGCTGGCCAATCCGATATCGGCCGACATGGCCGCCATGCGTGCCTCGCTCTGGCCGGGGCTGGTCAAGGCGCTTCAGCACAATCTGAATCGACAGCAGTCGCGGGTGCGCTTGTTCGAAAGCGGCTTGCGCTTCGTTGGCCAGTTGGAAGGGCTGAAGCAGGAGCCGATGTTGGCGGGTGCCCTGTGCGGCAGTCGCTTGGCCGAAGGCTGGAGCCACGGCCGCGATGCGGTTGATTTCTACGACGTGAAGGCCGATGTCGAGGCGCTGCTGGCGGCAGCCGGTGCCGGAGACAGCTTCAGTTTCGTGCCGGGTGAGCATCCCGCCCTGCATCCGGGGCAGGCCGCACGCATCGAGCGCGAGGGGCGCTTGGTCGGCTATGTCGGGGCCATGCATCCCGAACTGGCCCGAACGCTGGATCTCGATCAGCCAGTGTACTTGTTCGAACTGTCGCTCGCCGACATCATCGAGGGTCGCCTGCCGGCGTTCCGTGAATTGTCGCGCTTCCCCGAGGTGCGTCGCGATTTGGCGCTGGTGGTGGACCGCGACGTGCCGGCCGCGACCTTGCTGGCGGCGATCCGCGACGCCGCGGGCGAGTGGCTGACCGACCTCAGGTTATTTGACGTTTATCACGGTAAAGGTATTGATCCGCATAGAAAAAGTCTGGCGGTCGGCTTGACCTGGCAGCATCCATCGCGCACTCTTAATGACGATGAGGTGAGTGCGGCGACGCAGAAAATCCTCGCCTCCCTGGAACAAGGGTTCAACGCCACGTTAAGGAAGTAGCGTATGGGGGCTCTGACGAAAGCTGAAATGGCTGAACGTCTATACGAAGAGCTAGGCCTGAACAAACGAGAAGCCAAGGAGCTGGTGGAACTGTTCTTTGAAGAGATCCGCCAAGCTCTCGAGCTGAACGAGCAGGTCAAGCTGTCGGGCTTCGGCAACTTCGACCTGCGCGACAAGCGTCAGCGTCCCGGTCGCAATCCAAAAACAGGGGAGGAAATTCCGATCACGGCGCGCCGTGTGGTGACCTTCCGCCCAGGGCAGAAACTCAAAGCCAGGGTCGAGGCCTATGCTGGAACCAAGTCATAACGACGAACTACCGGCCATACCCGGCAAGCGGTATTTCACGATCGGCGAGGTCAGCGAGCTGTGCGCGGTGAAACCGCACGTGTTGCGCTACTGGGAGCAGGAGTTCCCCCAGCTCAATCCGGTCAAGCGCCGCGGCAATCGGCGTTACTATCAGCGCCAGGATGTGCTGATGATCCGCCAGATTCGCGCCTTGCTTTACGACCAGGGTTTCACCATCGGCGGCGCCCGCCAGCGCCTGTCCGGCGATGAAGCGAAAGACGACACCACTCAGTACAAGCAATTGATCAGGCAGATGATTGCCGAGCTGGAGGACGTCCTCTTGGTCCTTCGCAAGTAGCGGGAAACTTAAAAAAGTTTCCACATTTCAGAAGGTTAGTGTATAGTTTCGCCGGTTTCCGATGACTCGGAAGCAGATTCAAGCCTAGTCGGGGCGTAGCGCAGCTTGGTAGCGCACTTGCATGGGGTGCAAGGGGTCGAGTGTTCGAATCACTCCGTCCCGACCATATTCTAGAAAATCCAATCTCCGCCAGGGGGTTGGATTTTTTTATGCCTGGCTGTTTTGCTTAATTCAGGCGTGCTCTACGTCTGCGGTGCCTCGAACACCCAGCGAGTTGTCTGGCGGTAGACTTCGCTAGGCCGCAGCAAGGTGGAAGGGAAGTGCGGGTGATGGGCGGCGTCTGGCCAGCGTTGTGGTTCCAGCGCGATGCCGGCATGGGCGCCGTAGGGTGCGCTGTTGAGCGTACAGTCCGCCGGGGCGGCGATATGCCGGCCATCGTAGATCTGCAGGCCCGGCTCTGTGGTTTCCAGATGTAGGCTGATGCCGGACCTTGGGCCAATGAGGCTGGCCACCCGTCTGAGAGGCTGAGGCGCCTGCGACAGACAGAGGTTGTGATCGTAGCCGGGGTAGCTGTCGTCGCGGCGCAGCGCGCGCATCCTGTTGAAGTCCAGCGCCGTGCCTTGCACCGGAAGCATCTGGCCGGTGGGGATCTGCTCGTCGTCGAGCGCCAGATAGTGCTGGGCGCTGACCTGCAGGCGATGCTCGAAAATGTCCGCCGAGCCGTCGAGGTTGAAGTAGCTGTGCGGTGCCAGGTTGC
>JBFHKK010000258.1:0-4617 GCA_041595475.1 Pseudomonas sp.
CCGACCCAGCAGGTGCAGGAAATCTGCACCATGTTCGACATGGAAAGCTTTCGCGCCCAACTCGGCCTGAATACCCAGGCCTACGCGGAAAAAGCCCTGCCCTGAGGCCTGCTAGACCCTCGAAGGGGCAAGCCGCCGCAGGCGGCTACCCCTCGGCGCGGGATATTCAGCGTGCGCCCCGGGCCTGCTGGTAAAGCGGCATCACCCGCGGAATCGCCGCCTGCAGCGCCGCGATGCGGCTACCCGAGGAGGGATGGGTGCTCATGAACTCCGGCGGCGCGCCATTGCCGGCGCGCGCCATCTTCTGCCACAGGCTGATCGCCGCGTTCGGGTCGTAGCCGGCCCGGGCGGCCAGTTCCAGGCCGATCAGATCGGCCTCGTTCTCGTTGCCGCGGCTGTTGGGCAGGGTCAGGCTGTACTGCACCACGGTATCGGCCAGCGCCAGGCTCTCCTCGCCGAGGCCGAGCAAGGCCCCGGCGCCCTGGCGGGCCATGGCCACGCCATAGGCCTTGGACATCGCCTCGCGACTGTGCTCGCGCAGCGCGTGGGCCATTTCGTGGCCCATGATCGCGGCGATCTCGTCGTCGTTCAGGTCGAGCTTGTCGATCAGCCCGGTGAAGAAGATGATCTTGCCGCCCGGACCGCAATTGGCGTTCAGCTCGTCGGCCCTGATCAGATTGACCTGCCAGTCCCACTGCGCGGCGTCCGGGCGAAAGATCGGCGCCTGGGCGATCAGGTCGCCGGCGATGCCGCGCAGGCGCCGGAGAGTCGCGCCGCTGCGCACCAGAACCCCCTTGCTCGCCGCTTCCCCCAGGGTCTGCTGGTAGGACTGGGCATACATCTGATCGACCTGCTGGCTCGAGAGCATGCTGAACATGTACTGCTTGCGCTCGACCCCCACGGCACCGCCACTGGTGGTGTTGACCGCCTGGCAGCCGGCCAGCAGCAAGGTCGCGCCCAAGACGGCGAATGGCAACGATCTTCTCATGCTCCATCTCCCTGCAAGTTGATCGCCTATGCTAGGCCGCCAGAGCCGGCGCGGGCAACCGCCAGCCAGAAAAGCCAGGGCACAAAGAGACACATGACGCAAAGACGGTAAAGCTTTGCCATCTTGCTGCCGATAATCGACAACAGGCTCACCCGCGGAGGCAGCATGAAATTCAAATCCATCCAGTTTTCCGTCGCCGCGCTGGCCGGCGCCTGCGTGCTCGCCGTGGTCGTCGCGCTGGTGCTTTATGCCATGTATGCCAGCGCCCGCACCCAGGAACTGGTAAAGGCCCGGACCCAGAGCCTGCTCGAGCAGGTGATCCATCAGCGCTTGGAAGCCCTGGCCAGCAGCCAGGTCAATCAGCTGCAGCAGGAGTTTTTACATCCACTCAATGCCGCCGCAGGCCTGGCGGTGATCAATGCCAGCCTGGGCCTGGCGGACACCGCGGAGGCACCGCAACTCGATCGCGAGGAACTCACGGTGCTTCTGCGAGAGACACTCAAGGCCAACCCCAAACTGCTCGACTTCTACATCGGCTGGGAACCCAACGCCTTCGATCAAGAGGATGATTTCTACAAGAATCAGGAGGCCAAGGGCTACGACGACACCGGCCGCTTCATGCCCTGGTGGTACCGCGACGGCAGCGACCTCAAGCTGGCCCCGCTGGAGGCGGCCGAAATGGAAAGCGAGAAGCGTCTGGCCAGCGGGGTGCGTACCGGCGAGTACTACCTGTGCCCGAAGGAAACCGGCAAGCCCTGCGTGATCGATCCGGCCACCTACAGCTACGGCGGCAAGCAGGTGATGGTCGCTTCCTTCAACGTGCCCGTGATGGTCGGCGGCCAGTTCCGCGGCGTGGTCGGCAACGACCTGGCGCTCGACTTCATCCAGGACTTGCTGCGCCAGGCCGACCAGTCGCTCTACGCGGGCGCCGGGGAGCTGGCGCTGATCGCCAGCAACGGCGACCTGATCGCCTTCACCCGCGACGCCTCGCTGCTCGGCCAATCCGCCGCCCAGGCATTCGACGCGGGCCTGCTCGAGCGCCTGCGCCAGGCCCCGGACAATCAGGCCATCACCCGGGTCAACGCAGACAAAGGCACCATCGAATTGCTCTGGCCGTTCCGGGTGGCTAACTCCGACACCCGCTGGACTTTGCTCATCGAACTGCCCAGCGAGGTGGCCTTCAACGAACTGCAGGCGTTGCAAAGAGATCTGGCCGCCCAGGAACGCCAGAACACCCTGGGCATGACCCTGGCCGGCCTGCTGATTGCCGCGCTCGCCCTGCTGGTGGTCTGGTTCGTCGGCCGCGGCATCGCCCGCCCGCTCAAGCAGATGGTGGCGATGCTGGACGACATCGCCCAGGGCGAAGGCGATCTGACCCGCCGCCTGAGCAGCGACAGAGCCGATGAACTGGGCGCCATCGCCCGCGGCTTCAACACTTTCCTGAGCAAGCTGCAGGGCATGATCGGCGACGTCGTCGGCTCGGTGCAGCAGGTCAGCGACTCCTCCGAGCACACCGCGGACATCGCCATCCGTACCAATCAGGGCGTGCAGAAACAGCTGGCCGATATCGCCCTGGTGGCGACCGCCGTGCAGCAAATGACCGCCACCGCCCAGGATGTCGCGCGCAACGCGACCCAGGCCGCGGCGGCGGCCAGTCATGCCGACCAGGCGGCCGACAAGGGCCGCCTGATTGTGCAGAGCAGCGCCCACTCGATCGCCGACCTGGCCAAGGAGATCGGCCATGCGGTAGCGGTGGTGCAGAACCTGGCCAAGGACAGCGAGAACATCAACGCGATCCTGGTGACCATTCGCGGCATCGCCGAGCAGACCAACCTGCTGGCCCTCAACGCGGCCATCGAAGCGGCCCGCGCCGGCGAACAGGGGCGCGGCTTCGCCGTGGTCGCCGACGAGGTGCGCAACCTGGCGCAGAAGACCCAGCAGGCCACCGAGGAAATCCAGCGCATGATCGCCCACCTGCAGCAGGGCACCCGGGAAGTGGTCAGAGTCATGGCCGACAGCCAGGCCAAGACCGACGGCAGCGTGCAGCAGGCCAGCGAGGCGGCCGAGGCGCTGGGCGACATCACCCAGGCGGTCTCGGTGATCAACGAAATGAACACCCAGATCGCCAGCGCCGCCGAGGAGCAGAGTGCGGTGGCCGAAGACATCAACCGCAACGTGACCAGTATCGGCCAGGTGGCCGATGCCGTGGCGGCCGGCGCCGAGGAGGCCAGCCAGGCCAGCGCGCAGCTGACCCGCCTGGCCGAGCAGCAGCGCCGCCTGATCAATCAATTCCGGGTCTAGGCCGGCGTCAGGCACTCCGGTCCGTCGAGTGCCGGATCGTTGACCAGGGTCGCCAGCGCCCGCTCGCGCAGCGGCGGCTGGCCGGCGGCGAGCAGCGCCGCGAGTTCGGCCGCTGGGGTGTCCGGCGCGAGCCAGGCTTGCGCGGCAGCGTCATCGAGCAGCAGCGGGCGGCGCTGCTGGGCCGCCGCCCGAGTCACCACGGCGGCGCTGAGATAGACCTGCCCCTGCACCGGATAGGCCTCCCAGAGCGCGGCGAAATAGACCAGCGAGGCTTCGCCCGTCAGCCAGTAGGGGCGCTTGCGCGCGCTGCCGCGCCACTCATAGAAACCGTTGGCCGGCAGCAGCCCGCGACGCAGGCGAAAGGCCTCACGGAACATCGGCTGCTCGGCCAGCGTCTCGGCGCGCGCCTGGGCCGGCGTGCGCGACAGATCGGTCAGCCAGGGCGGGGTCAGCCCCCAGCGCACGCGCGCCAGCTGCGGTTCAGCGTCGACCTGGCGCAGCAGCAGCACCCGAGCGCCCGGCGAGATATTCCACTGCGGCGACTGGTCGCCGGGAAAGCCCGGCAGGGCGGCGAACGCCGGCGACCAGCGAAACAGGGCGTAACGTCCACACATGGCAAGCTCGAGAAGGATCAGGGAGGCGGCAGCTCAGCAGATGAGCACGCCGGGGGCGCTGTCCGGCTCGTCGCCAGGCAGCGGTTGCGCCGAATTGTACGCGTCGATCAGGCGCCGTGCGCGCTCGACCTGCTGATCCTCGACCATCAGCGCCAGCAGTCCGCAGGCCGGCAGCTCGCCCACCGCGCCGACCAGATGGCGGCCGGCCAGGTGGGCGTCTATGCCTTCGCTGTCGAGCATGCCCAGCAGCAACTCGCCTTCGAGCAGGTCCTGAGGCTCATAGATGCGCTGCATCAGTCATCTTCCCCACGAACATCCACACTCCAGTCTACGCCATCGGTGCGCAGCTCGAAGTGGATAGGCCGGCAGCAGACCGGGCAATCCTCGATGTACTGCTGGTCGCCCGCGGACAGGTCGAGCAGCGTCTCTATCGGCTGCCAGCAATAGGGGCATTGGCAGGTCTGGGTTTCCAGCATCACGGCCTCCTTGTGACTTGCGCTTATAATCGCCGGTCTACTGTTGGCCCGACTCGCGGGCGCTGACGTTAAACTGGCTGATTGCGAACAGCCGCAGACGACAAGAGAGCATGATGGGCGACTTCGATGCCATCCGACCCTACGCCGACCACGAAGTACCAGCCGTTCTGGCGCGCCTGCTGGCCGACGATGCCTTTCTCGACATCCTCACCCAGTATCGTTTTCCGCGCCAAGCCGC
>JBFHKK010000259.1:0-4617 GCA_041595475.1 Pseudomonas sp.
AAGTTGTAGGTGCGGATGCGCTCGGAGCGATCGCCGGAGCCCACCAGCAGCTTGCGCGTGTCGGAGATTTCCTTGTGCGCGGCGGCCTCCTGCTGGTCCTTGAGCTTGGCCGCCAGCCAGGCCATGGCCTTGGCGCGGTTCTTGTGCTGCGAGCGCTCCTCCTGGCATTCGACCACTATGCCGGTGGGGATGTGGGTGATGCGGATCGCCGAATCGGTGGTGTTGACGTGCTGGCCGCCGGCGCCGGAAGAACGGTAGGTATCGACCCTCAGGTCGGCCGGGTTGATCTCGATGGCCGCCTGCTCGTCCGGCTCCGGCAGCACCGCCACGGTGCAGGCCGAGGTGTGGATGCGGCCCTGGGATTCGGTCTCGGGCACGCGCTGCACGCGGTGGGCACCGGATTCGAACTTCAGCTTGGCATAGACATTGTCACCCTCGACCCGGGCGATCACTTCCTTGAAGCCGCCGTGCTCGCCCTCGCTGGCCGACAGCACCTCGACCCGCCAGCCCTGCTTCTCGGCGTAGCGCGAATACATGCGAAACAGATCGCCGGAGAAGATCGCCGCCTCGTCGCCGCCGGTACCGGCGCGCACCTCGAGGTAGACGTTGCGCCCGTCGTTGGGGTCCTTGGGCAACAGCATGCGCTGCAGGCCGTCCTCCAGCTCGAGCAGCCGGGCCTTGGCCTCGGCCACTTCCTCCTCGGCCATCTCGCGCAGGTCCGGGTCGCTGTCCTTGAGCAGCGCCTGGGCGCCTTCGAGGTCGTCCTGGACCTTACGGAACTGGCGAAAGGCCAGGATCACCGGTTCGATCTCGGCGTACTCCTTGGAATAGGCGCGGAACTGGCTCTGCTTGGATATCACCTCGGCATCGCCGAGCAGCGCGGTGAGTTCCTCGTAACGGTCCTGCAGCAGGTCCAGTTTGTTGATCAGCGAAGCTTTCATTGCGGACCCTTGTTCAGCGGCACGCCCTCATGCAGGGCAAAGAGTTCCTGGGCCAGGGTCAGGGCATCGACCCGACCATCGGCGGAGATTTTCTTCAGCTGCACGCTCGGCGCATGCAGCAGCTTGTTGGTCAGGCCACGGGCCAGTTGCGCCATCACCGCATCGGCCGGATAGCCGCGCGCCAGCAGGCGCTGGGCCTTGGCCAGTTCGTCATCGCGCAGGCGCTCGGCCTGCTGGCGGTAGGCCTTGAGCACATCCACCGCGGCCAGCGCACGCAGGCGCTGCATGAACTCCTCGGCGCCGGCGCTGATCAGCTCCTCGGCCGCCTGGGCCGCGCCCTGGCGGCTCTTGAGGTTCTCCGCGATCACCTCGTGCAGGTCGTCGACCGTGTACAGGTAGACGTCGTCCAGCTCGCCGACCTGGGATTCGATATCCCGCGGCACCGCGATGTCGACCATGAAGATCGGCTTGTGCTTGCGCCGCTTCAGCGCGCTTTCCACCGCGCCCTTGCCGAGGATCGGCAGCTGGCTGGCGGTGGAGCTGATGACGATATCGCTTCTGACCAGCTCCTCGGGAATCTCCGACAGCAGCACGGCCTGGGCGCCGAACTGTTCGGCCAGGCTGCTGGCGCGCTCGAGGGTGCGGTTGGCCACCACGATGCGCCTGACCCCCTGTTCGTGCAGATGGCGGGCGACCAGGGTGATGGTCTCGCCGGCGCCGACCAGCAGCGCCTGGCTGCTGCTCAGGTCGCTGAAGATCTGCTTGGCCAGGCTGACCGCGGCGAAGGCGACCGACACCGGGTTCTCGCCGATCGCGGTATCGGTGCGCACCGCCTTGGCGGTGCTGAAGGTGGCCTGGAACAGGCGCCCGAGCAGCGGCCCCAGGGTGCCGGCCTCGCGCGCCACGGCATAGGCCGACTTCATCTGGCCGAGAATCTGCGGCTCGCCGAGCACCAGCGAATCCAGCCCCGAGGCCACGCGCATCATATGCCGCACCGCGGCGTGTTCCTCGTGGACATAGGCGCAGGCGCGCAGTTCATCGAGACTCAAGCGGTGAAAATCGGCCAGCCAGGCCAGCACCGCCTCGGCCGACAACGACTCCTGCTCCAGATAGAGCTCGCTGCGATTGCAGGTCGAGAGAATCGCCGCCTCGCGGCTGGCGGTCTGCAGGCACAACTGCTGCAACGCCTCAACCAAACGCTCCGGAGTGAAGGCCACGCGCTCGCGTACATCCACCGAAGCGGTCTTGTGGTTGATGCCGAGGGCGATGAAGGCCATGCAGGGTCGCTGACAGAAAAGGTAAGCGCGCAATTGTCCTACTTAGCCGGAGCGAGAACAACCTCCGCCGACTATCGTCCAAAGGGCCGCAGCCCTTCGGCGCGCGGCACGCCGCGCCTGCCCCATGGGCTTGCCCGGCGGCTTGTGTCATCATGCGGCGACCGCAGGCGAGTCCTCCTTTCCCCTATGAATAGATCCTTTCCGCTCCTGATGGCTTTGACCCTCCTCGGCGGCTGCCAGGCGCTCACGGCGCCGACGACCGACGGCACCCCGCCGATCGAGGAGATCGACGGCGCACAGGCCACGGCTGAACCGCAGGAATACGCCTCGTTCAGCCAGGAAACCCTGTTCGCCCTGCTCACCGCCGAGCTGGCCGGCCAGCGCAACCGCTTCGATATCGCCCTGGGCAACTACGTGCAGCAGGCCAACGCCACCCAGGACGCCGGCGTCGCCGAGCGGGGCTTTCGCATCGCCGAGTACCTCGGCGCCGAGCAGGCCGCCCTGGACACCGCGCTGATCTGGGCGAAGAACGCGCCCGACAATCTCGACGCACAACGGGCTGCGGCCGTGCAACTGGCCCGCGCCGGGCGCTACGACGAGTCCATGAGCTACATGGAAAGCGTGCTGCAGCGCCAGGGCGATACCCACTTCGACTTCCTCGCCCTGTCCGCTGCGGAAACCGATCCGGACACCCGCGCCGGCCTGCTGCAGAGTTTCGAGCGGCTGCTGGCGAAATACCCCGACAACCAGCAGCTGCTGTTCGGCCAGGCGGTGCTGCTGCAGCAGGACGGCCGCCCCCAGGAAGCCCTCGACCTGCTCGAGGCCCAGCCCGGCAAGCTCTCCAGCGTCGCCCCCCTGCTGCTGCGCGCACGCCTGCTACAGAGCCTCGAGCGCGGCGACGAGGCCCTGCCCTTGCTGCGCAAGGCGATCGACAAACACCCGGACGACAAGCGCCTGCGCCTGACCTACGCGCGCCTGCTGGTCGAACAGAACCGCCTGGACGAGGCCAAAGGCGAGTTCGCCGCGCTGCTGCAGCGATACCCCACCGACGACGATCTGCGCCTGTCTCTGGCCCTGGTCTGCCTGGAGGGCGAGTCCTGGCGCGAGGGCATCACCTATCTGGAGGAGCTGATCGCCCGCGACAGCCACGTCGACGCCGCCCACTTCAATCTGGCCCGCGCCTACGAGGCCCTGAACAAGCCGGAGCGCGCGCTGCAGGCTTACGCCAAGGTCGGGCCGGGCAACGACTACCTGCCGGCGCAGAGCCGCCTGGCCAATCTGCTCCTCGACCGCGGCCGCAGCGACGAGGCCGCGGCCCGCCTGAAAAAGGCCCGCGAAGCGCAGCCGGACTACGCCATCCAGCTGTACTTGATCGAATCCGAGGCGCTGGCCGAACACCAGCAGCACGAGCGCGCCTGGCAGCTGATTCAGCAGGCGCTGGAACAATTCCCCGAAGACCTCAACTTGCTCTACACCCGCGCCATGCTGGCGGAAAAACGCGACGACCTGGGCCAGCTGGAGGCCGACCTGCGCTTTATCCTCGAACGCGAGCCGGACAATGCCATGGCCCTGAATGCCCTCGGCTACACCCTGGCCGACCGCACCACCCGCTACGACGAGGCCAAGACCCTGATCGAGCAGGCCTACCAGCTCGACCCGAACGACCCGGCGATTCTCGACAGCCTCGGCTGGGTCCACTATCGCCTGGGCAACCTGGACGAAGCCGAGCGCCTGCTGCGCCAGGCCCTGCAGCGCTTCCCCGACCACGAGGTCGCCGCCCACCTGGGCGAGGTGCTCTGGGCCCGCGGCAAGCAGCGCGAGGCACGCAAGGTCTGGGCCGGCGCCCTGAAAGAGCAACCCGACAGCAGCATCCTGCGCGGCACCCTGCTGCGCCTGACCGGCTCCGAGACGCTGTGATGCGCATTCGCTCCCTCATCCTGCTCGGCGCCCTGGCGCTGCTCGGCGGCTGCGCCGCCCTGACCCCGCAGGAGGCCCTCGAAGGCCAGGGCGACCCGCTGCTCTGGCGCGCCCACAAGCAGCAGATCGGCGGCCTGGATGCCTGGCAGATAAGCGGCAAGGTCGGCATTCGCGCCCCCAAGGACTCCGGCAGCGGCACCCTGTTCTGGCTGCAGCGCCAGGACTACTACGACATTCGCCTGTCCGGCCCCCTGGGGCGCGGCGCCGCGCGCCTGACCGGCCGGCCCGGCGCCATCCTGCTGGAAGTGGCCAATCAAGGCCGCTACCAGGCCGCCTCACCGGAAGCCCTGCTGCAGCAGCAACTGGGCCTGAACCTGCCCGTGTCGCACCTGCTCTGGTGGATTCGCGGACTGCCGGCGCCGGACAGCAAGAGTCGCCTGACCCTGGACGGCGACAGCCGCCTGGCCAAGCTCAGCCAGGAC
>JBFHKK010000260.1:0-4608 GCA_041595475.1 Pseudomonas sp.
GCCACCAGCACCTCGAGCAGGGTGAAGCCGCGCGCCTTACGGGGTCGCTGCATGGCCGCCCTCCGTCCGCGCCACCGGCGGTGCCGCGGATTCCGCGGGCAGGCCGCGACGCACGCGGCCGCTGAGCCAGTCGACGCTGATGTCCTCGCTGCGCCCCGTCGCCAGCGACAGGCTCAGGCTGCCGCCGGAGGAGTCGCCGCGCGGGTAGAACAGGATCTGCGCCTCGCCGGCGAAGGGATCGCCGCCGGCCGGGCCGGGCTGGAGCACCAGGCTCAGGCCCTCGGGCAGCGCATAGGCCTGCTCGCGATAGCTCAGGCGCAGGCCGCCGCTCTCCAGGTCCTGACTGACGCTGACCGGCGCGCCGCCCAGGATCGCCTGGCTGCGCGCATGGCGCAGCAGGGCCACCAGCTTGCGGCTCTCGGCCTCCAGGGTCAGGCCCGGCAGCAGGCGCTGGAAGGCCGGACCGACCAGGCCGATGGCCAGGCTGGCGATGACCAGCACCACCAGCAGTTCGAGCAGGGTGAAGCCGCCCGGGCGGCTAGTCCCAGCTGTGCACATCTTGGTCTTCCCCCTCGCCTCCCTCGCGGTTGTCGGCGCCCAGGCTCCAGAGGTCGAACTCGCCGTTCTGCCCGGGTGCGCGGTAGTGGAAGTCGTTGCCCCAGGGATCCTGGCGGATCACCTTCTTCTTCAGATAGGGGCCGTTCCAGTTCTCGACGTTGCGCGGCTTGCTGATCAGCGCGTCCAGGCCCTGCTCGCTGGTCGGGTACTTGCCCACTTCCAGGCGGTAGAGGTCCAGCGCCGAGCTCAGCTCCTCGATCTGCAGCGCCGCGGCCTTGGTCTTGGAGCCACTGAGCTGCTTGAACACCTGAGGGCCGACCAGGCTGGCCATGAGGCCGAGAATGACCAGGACCACGAGGATTTCCAGCAGGGTGAAGCCTGTGCTGCGCGTGGGTCTGCGGTGCATAAATGCCTCCTGGGGTCAGATCGGAATTTCGGTGATGCTCATGATGGCCACCAGCACCGAGAGGATGATGCCGGCGATCAGCAGGCCGAGGCCGACGATCAGCAGCGGCTCGAGCACCGCCAGCAGGCGCTGGATCGAGGTTTCCACCTCGCGGTCGTAGGTGTCGGCCACCTTCATCAGCATCTCGTCGAGGTGGCCGGTTTCCTCGCCGACCTGGATCATCTGCAGCGCCAGCACCGGGAACACCCCGGAGGCGAGCAGCGGCGCGGCCAGCTGGCGGCCCTGCTTGAGGCTCTCGGCGGCGATGCCGACCTGCTCGATCATCAGCCGGTTGCTCAGGGTCTGGCGGGCGATGCCCAGGGCCTGCAGCAGCGCCACCCCGCCGTTGAGCAGGGTGCCCAGGCTGCGGCTGAAGCGGGCGGTCTCGATGCGCTGGCGCAGGTCGCCGAACAGCGGCATACGCAGCATCCAGCGGTCCCACTGCAGGCGGTATTCGTCCTGCTTGAGCGCCCAGCGCCAGAGCGCGAACAGCGCCAGCCCCAGCAGCAGCAACCAGACGGCCGAGCCGCGCAGGGCCTCGGCCACGCCTATGACGATCTGGGTCGACAGCGGCAGCGCCGCGCCCATGTCGTCGAACAGCTGGCGGAACTGCGGAATCACATAGGTGAGGATGACCAGCAGCGAGGCCAGCGAGACCCCCAGCAGTATCACCGGGTAGATCAGCGCCGAGACCAGGCGGTCGCGCAGCGCCTTGCTGCGCTCCAGGTAATAGGCCAGGTTGGCCAGGCCCTCGGCCAGGTCGCCGGCCACTTCGGAGGCCTGCACCATGCTGATGTAGAAGCCGGAGAACAGTTCCGGGCGCTCGGCGAGAATGCGCGACAGGCTGACGCCGCGGCGCACGCCCTCCTGGATCGGCGTGATCAGCTGCTGCATGCCCTCGTCGGCGCTGACCCGCAGCATGATCTCCAGCGAGCGGTCCAGCGGCACGCCCGACTGCAGCAGCTGGGACAGCTGCTGGGTGAACTGGATCACCAGGCGCTTGCTGCGGGTGCCGCGCAGCAGATCGTTGAAGTCCAGCTGCAGCCAGGCCTGCCAGCCGCGCCGGGTGCTGATCTCCAGCGGTATCAGGCCGCGGGCGTGGAGCTGGGCGAGCACCGTCTGCTCGTCGGCGACCTCCAGCTGACCCTGCTGGATCTCGCCGCCGTCGCTCACCGCGCGGTAGTGAAACAGAGGCATCTAGCCCTCCTGGGTGACGCGCTGGACTTCTTCGATATTGGTGATCCCGGCCAGGGCCTTGAGCCCGCCGTCCTCGTACATGTTGAGCATGCCCTCCTCGCGCGCCTGGCGGCGCAGCGCCGCGGCGTCGGCGCGCTCGAGAATCAGCCGGCGGATGGCGTCGCTGACCACCAGCACCTCGACGATGGCGATGCGCCCGTGGTAGCCGGTGCCGTTGCAGGCGCTGCAGCCCTTGGGCCGGTAGAGGGTCACCGGCTGCTGCTCGACCAGGCGTTCCAGGCCCAGCTCGCGGAGCAACTCCGGCAGCGGCTGATAGGGCTCGCGGCACTGGGTGCAGAGCTTGCGCACCAGGCGCTGGGCCAGCACCGCGTTCAGGGTGCTGGTCAGCAGGTATTCCTCGGCGCCCATCTCCAGCAGGCGGGTGACGCTGCTCGGGGCATCGTTGGTGTGCAGGGTCGAGAGCACCAGGTGGCCGGTCAGCGCCGACTGGATGCAGATGCGCGCGGTCTCCAGGTCGCGCATCTCGCCGACCATGATCACATCCGGGTCCTGGCGCACGATCGAGCGCAGGGCGCCGGCGAAGGTCAGACCGATGGTCGGCTTGACCTGGATCTGGTTGACCCCCTCGAGCTGGTACTCGACCGGGTCTTCCACGGTGATCAGCTTGCTCTCGCTGGTGTTGAGCTGATTGAGCGCGGTGTACAGGGTGGTGGTCTTGCCGCTGCCGGTGGGTCCGGTGACCAGCAGCACGCCGTGGGGAATCTTCAGCACGCTCTGCAGGCGCTTGAGCGGCTGCGGGCTGAAGCCCAGGGCGGCGAAGTCGAGCACCACGCTCTCGCGGTTGAGCAGGCGCAGCACCACGCTCTCGCCGTGCATGGTCGGCACCGTGGAGACGCGGATGTCGAGGTCGTTGCCCTGCACGCGCATCTCGATCCGGCCGTCCTGGGGCAGGCGCCGCTCGGCGATGTTCAGCCGCGCCATCAGCTTGATCCGCGAGATCACCGCCGGCGACATCTGCACCGGCGGCGCCTCGGTCTCCTGCAGCACGCCATCGACCCGGTAGCGCACCTTGAGCCGGCTCTCGAAGGGCTCGAAATGGATGTCCGAGGCGCGCAGCTCGACCGCGCGCTGGATGATCAGGTTGACCAGGCGGATCACCGGCGCCTCGCTGGCGCGGTCGCGCAGCTGCTCGACGTCCGCCTCGGCCTCCTGCTCGGACGGCTCGACCCGCGCCAGTATGTCGCCCATCTGGCTCTGGCCCTGGCCGTGCATGCGCTCGATGGCCGCGTCTATCTCGGCGCCGATGGCCACCCGCGGGGCGATCCGGCAGCCGCTGGCCAGGGCCAGGGCCTCGAGCACGTAGCTGTCCTGGGGATCGGCCATGGCCACCAGCAGCTGGCCGTCGTCGAACTCCAGCGGCAGCGCCCGGCACTCCTTGAGGAAGCGATAGGACAGCCGTTCGGCCAGCAGCGGCGCGCTGGGGAAGTCGGCGGCGGCGACCCGCGGCAGGTCCAGCAGCCGGGCCAGCTGCTCGGCGATGTCCTGCTCGGAGACCAGGCCCAGGCGGTTGAGCAGGGTGGCCAGCGGCGGACTGTCGGCCTGGCTGGCCTGCATGCGGCGCACGCGGTTGTAGTCGGCCTCGCTCAGGCGCCCGGCCTCGACCAGGGCCTGACCGAGATCGAGCGACTCGGCGGCGATGCCGTCGTCGGATTGGGTGGCAAGCATGGTGCTTCAGCCTCGGACGCGACCCACGGCACACGGTTCCCTCGTGATCGATCGACGTCCCGCATGATCCCCTTCAGATTTGAAACAGTTTCACTATAGCCGCTGTTAATTCCTCCACCGCCGATCCGGATTCGGCCCCTGGTCGTATTACCGGGCAAGGCTTTTAGAAAGGCGCTTCTTATCGCCAAGCCACTGGATGGCCGGAGCAATGACCGACCGTTCGTCACGGCTGCAAAAAAGTCCTAGTCCGCAGGCAAAAATTTCCAAGTGTTTCTATTTCAGAACACTAGTGTTCCATCTGCGTAACAAAGCCTGTTCATTTAGTGAAACAACGGCCGGTTACACGCGGCGTGCGGGCATCAATTAAGCGCCCCATTTCCTATGAAACAGAGAGGAACGGTTCAATGAATTGCTACAGCAAAACAGTGAAACTCGCAGGTATGGTTCTGGCCACTGGCGGCCTCATGGCAGCACCCAATGCCTTCTCCGACAATTCGGCATCGGCCTTCTACGACGGCGCCATGATCGGTGCGGCAGCCTTGGAAGCCGGCGACTGCGATGCCGAAGGATATTGCAAGGTACTGAGCACTGTGCTGTCCAACGCCGGAACACCCAAGGATCTGGTGATCGGCCTGTCCTTCGAAACCATGCTCATGACCGATACCTCGGTCCAGAGCAAGGGC
>JBFHKK010000261.1:0-4602 GCA_041595475.1 Pseudomonas sp.
ATCTCCATATCGGATGGCGCTTGGCGGTTGGGGTTAACGCAACCGCATGCTGCAGGACCAGGTCGTGTACTACCTGAGTCAGCCGCAGTATTGATCAACATTATTCAGCATTGGCGCCCGCGGTATGGCTACGGGTCGCGGGTCTATTCTGCAGACACAGCTTTAGCATGCACACCGTGCGTGGCGGCACTGTCAGCAGGTCAAGTGTAGGCGTTGTGCCAGCGAACGCGGCAGAGCAGTTCGCGAGCAAACACTTGCGTCAGGAGTTATCGCGATGCCGATGACGCAAAAGCCCGGCGCAGGCCGGGCTTGGTGACTGCATGCGCCGGACTTATGCCATGTACTTCTTGTCCAGCTCAACTGCCAGGTCCAGTGTTTCCAGCAAGGCCTTACGCACCTTCAATTTGGTGTTCTTGTGTGCGGTCATGTTGATCTTCTTCATCTGCCGGGCCGTGGCCTGGGCCACCGCCAGCAGCTCGCCGGCCGGTACCAGGCGGTCGAGGAAACCGGCATCCACGGCGCCCTGGGGATCGAACATCTCGCCATTGATCACCGAGCGGTGGAAGGCCGATTTGCGCAGGCGGTCGCGCGCCAGCTCGATGCCCACGTGGTGCATGGTCATGCCGATCTGCACCTCGTTCAGGCCGATATTGAAGGGGCCCTCGACGCCGATGCGGTAGTCCGACGAGAGCAGGATAAAGGCGCCCTTGGCGACCGCATGACCGGGGCAGGCGGTGATAATCGGGAAGGGGTGGGCGAGCATGCGCCGGGCCAGAGTCGAACCGGCGGCGACCAGGTTGATGGCGTTCTGCGGGCCCGAGGTCATCACCTTGAGGTCGTAACCGCCGGAGAGGATGCCCGGTTGGCCGGTGATGATGACGATGGCCTTGTCCTGCTCGGCGCGGTCCAGGGCAGCGTTGAATGCGGCGATCACATCCGGGGAAATGGCATTGACCTTGCCATTGCAGAGGGTCAGGGTGGCGATGCCGTCTTCGAGTTGATAGCTGATCAGGTCGCTCATGGCGGGATTCCTTGTGCTGAAGTGGAGCAGACGTTACCGAGGCTGGGGCCCTGGGTAAAGCAGCAAGGCTGACCGATGAGTCGAGCGGGGCTGCTGCCATGGCCAATGCGCTGCCGATGATTCATGCGCCAGCGCCGAACGGCGGCCGCAGATGTCCACGGAAGATCGGCAGGGCGCCGGGCAAAGGGCATAAGCGCATGAATCCTCTAAAAATATTTTGCCTTTGGGGCGCTGTTCGGCTAGATTAGCGCGCCTCGATAGCCCCTGCGGCAGCCGAGATCCGGTGAAGTGTCCGAGTGGTTGAAGGAGCACGCCTGGAAAGTGTGTATACGGGAAACCGTATCAAGGGTTCGAATCCCTTCTTCACCGCCACTTTCGATAAGCCCCTGAAAGAGTCGTCTTTCAGGGGCTTTTTCATTGCCGGCGACTTTGCGCCGCTGCGGCAGTGCCTTGGTCAGTGGCTTAGCCTAGTGTCGAGCCGCAGCGGCCACAGCTGCCGCGCCACGGCTGATGGAAATTGCCTGGTTCGTCCGAGTCGCGGTCGGGGAAGACCATGGCTTTCTCGCCACAAGCCGGGCAGTGCACCCGATGGGCCAGAACCACCGATAGAAAGAGGCCCGCAAGGCCGCCAACCACCAGCGTGGCGAAGGCGAAGGAGACAGCTGGCTCGAATGCTTCCAGGCCGAATGCCAGTTCTGCACAGGCGATAAGCAAGGCGAGCGCCAGCATCGCCATAGAGATGCTGAACAATGTGCGGACAAGGTAGTAACTGAGCAGGTGCATATCAGCTTGGCCTACTGGATTTTGATCGGGTCTGGCGGCGCGGCCACTATTATGGCCCTGGCACTCGGCGAAGTATTACCAACTTTCCGTATGACTCGACAGCGGCAAGGCAAGCGGCTCGGCTATCTTGTGAGCGGCCGAGAGTATTCCAGCAGGGCCTCGCTCCTCGCGAGCGTAAAACGCGTGGGCTGGGTATTCTGGAGCCGGGCAAGGTTCTCGTATCTTTACCGCTGGCGTGACCAGGGCCGAGGATAAACTGAGTTCTGTTTTCGAGGCCCGAGTGTGAAGTGGGACATTTTCTGCAGCGTCGTGGATAACTACGGCGATATCGGCGTGACCTGGCGCCTGGCGCGGCAACTGGCGGCCGAGTACGGCCATGAGCTGCGCCTGTGGGTGGATGATCTGAACGCATTCGTGCGCCTCTGTCCCGACGCCGATGCCGGGGCTGAGCGACAGTTCAGGCAGGGCGTGGAGGTCTGTCTCTGGCGCCGGCAATGGCAGCCGACCGAGCCGGCCGATGTGGTGATCGAGGCTTTCGCCTGCACCCTGCCGGCCGAGTATGTGAAGGCCATGGCGGCACGCGTACAGAAGGTGCTCTGGCTCAATCTCGAGTATCTGAGCGCCGAAGACTGGATCGACGGCTGTCATGGCCTGCCGTCCTTGCAATCCAATGGCCTGCAGAAATTCTTCTTCTTCCCCGGCTTCACGGTGGGCAGCGGCGGCCTGTTGCGCGAGCGGGGTTTGCTCGCCCGGCGCCAGGCGTTTCAGGCTGATGCCGCCGCCCGCGCCGGCTTTCTCGCCCGGTTAGGGGTACGCCAGGAACCGGCTGCGCGGCTGATCTCCCTGTTCGCTTACGAGAATCCAGGCCTGGCCAGCTGGCTGGATGCCCTGGCCAATGGCGATCGGCCCACTCAGCTGCTGGTGCCCGAAGAGCGCATCCTCGGCGACCTGCAGGCCTGGCTGGGCGGGGCCTGTCTGCGGGCCGGCGATTGCCTGCAGCGTGGGCGCTTGCAGGTTCATGTCCTGCCGTTCGTCGAGCAGTCCGACTACGACTTGCTGTTGTGGTGTTGCGATTTCAATGCGGTGCGCGGCGAAGACTCCTTCGTCCGCGCGCAATGGGCCGGTCGGCCGCTGCTGTGGCAGATCTATCCGCAGGAGCAGGGCGCTCACTGGGACAAGCTCGAGGCCTTCCTCGGACGCTATGCCCAGGGTCTTTCGCCGGCCGCGTTCGGGGCCTTGAGTGGACTGTGGCGGGCCTGGAACGACGGCGCGGCGATGGCGGCGCACTGGCAGGCGCTGGAGGCGGTGCACTTGGAACTGGCGCTGCACGCGGAAAACTGGTGTCGGCAGCAGGCGGCGCAGGCGGATCTTGCCGAGGCGCTGGAACAGTTTTACCGAAGTTGGCTATCATAGGCGGCCCAGTGTTCTGTACCTCCCGCCTATTTCGGATACTCGCATGAAAACCGCACAAGAAATGAAGCCCAACAGCGTGGCCCTGATCGACGGCCAGCCGTGGCTGATTCAGAAGGCCGAATTCACCAAGTCCGGCCGCAACAGCGCCATCGTCAAGATGAAGCTGAAGAACCTGCTGAACGGCTCCAAGACCGAGACCGTTTACAAGGCCGACGACAAGATGGAGCCGGTGATCCTCGAGCGTAAGGAAGTGACCCTGTCTTACATCAGCGGCGACGACTACGTGTTCATGGATCCGGAATACAACTCCTACGAACTGCGCGCCGAAGACCTGGAAAGCGTGCTGCCGTTCATCGAGGAAGGCATGACCGACGTCTGCGAAGCCGTGTTCTTCGAAGGTAAGGTGATCTCTGTGGACCTGCCGACCACCATCGTGCGTCAGGTCACCTACACCGAGAATGCCGCTCGCGGCGATACCTCGGGCAAGGTGATGAAGCCGGCCAAGCTGAGCAATGGCACCGAGATCAAGGTTGCCGAGTTCGTCGGAATCGACGACTGGATCGAGATCGATACCCGCGACGGTTCCTACAAGGGCCGCACCCAGGCGCCGCAAGCCTGATAGCAGGTTGCAAGCAGCGAGAAAAACCCGACCCTGGCGTCGGGTTTTTTTTGCCCGCAGATAACCCGGTTCGCCGCAGGTCGCCGCTTTCAGAGGCGGAAGCCTTCGGCGATGTGTTCGGCCAGGGTCTCGGTCACCGGCGACTGGGTACGGCCGTTGCGCAGCAGCACTATGCTCGCCGAGGGCATCGGCGGCAGGCCTTCGGCGGCGCCGAGGATGCGCAGGTCAGGGGTGATCAGGCTCTGCAGCTGCGCGGTCACCGCCAGGCCGGCGCTGACCACCGCCATGATGGCCGAGAGGCTGGGGCTGGTGTAGGCGATCCGGTAGTCGCGCTCCATGGCGTCCAGGCCGTTGCAGGCCCAGGCGCGGCAAAAGCACTGGGCATTGAACATGGCCAGCGGCAGGGGCTCCTGGGTGTGCGGGCTATAGCCCTGAGCCTCGGCCCAGACCACTTGCTCCTGGCGCAGCAGTTGGCCGATCTCGGTGCCCGGCTCGCGGGTGACTATGGTCAGGTCCAGATCCTGGCGCTGCAGCAGTTGAAACGACGGCTCGCAGTGCAGTTCCACCTGCACCAGCGGGTAGGCCTGGGCGAAGCGCGAGAGGATTCCGGGCATGAAACGCATCACATAGTCGTCCGGCGTGCCTATACGCAGGGTGCCGACCATATGCGGTTCGCGCAGGGTGGTCAGCACTTCGCCGTGTAGCTTGAGGATGCGCCGTGCGTAGCCGAGCAGCACCTGGCCTTCGGCGGTCAGGCTGACCTGGC
>JBFHKK010000262.1:0-4601 GCA_041595475.1 Pseudomonas sp.
CGTGGCCCCTTCGCCGAGCAATCGATAGCAGACATAGGCCAGCAGCAGGATGACCAGGATGCTGACGCGCCGCGCCGTCAGCATCCAGTGGCGGAAAGCCTCGAACGGTCGCTCGGCGCGCTGTCGGCGCAGCAGCCAGGGCAGCAGCATGTCATTGGAGATCATGGTCGACAGCGCCACCGAGGCGACTATGACCATGCCGGTGGCCGCCGATGCACCGCCGATGAAGGCCAGCAGGGCCAGCGCCGGTTCTGCCTGGGCCAATGGCAGGCTGATGACGAAGGAGTCCGGGCTCACCCCGGCCGGCAGCAGCATCTGCCCGGCCAGGGCGATGGGCACCACGAACAAGGCGGCCAGCAGCAGGTAGGCGGGAAATACCCAGCGCGCCAGGCGCAGGTCGTTCGGCTCGGTGTTTTCCACCACCGTGACGTGGAACTGCCGCGGCAGGCAGACGATGGCGATCATCGCCAGCCCGGTCTGCACCAGCATGGCCGGCCAGTTCAGGGCCTGGCGCCAGTAGCTCTGCAACTCGCCGCTGGCGCGGGCCTGGCCGAGCAGGTCGTCGAGGCCTGCGTACAGGCCGAAGGTGACGAAGATGCCAACGGCCAAAAAGGCCAGCAGCTTGACCAGTGATTCGAAGGCGATCGCCAGCACCATGCCCTGGTGATGCTCGGTGGCGTCCAGGTTGCGCGTGCCGAACAGGATGGCGAACAGCGCCAGCAGCAGCGACACCATCAGCGCCGTGTCCTGGGCGCGAATGCCCGCCGATTCGGCCTCGGCGCCGACCAGCAGGTTGACGCCCAGCACTATGCCCTTCAACTGCAGGGCAATGTAGGGGAGCACGCCGACCAGGCAGATCAGCGCCACCGCCACCGCCAGCGCCTGGGACTTGCCATAGCGGGCGGCGATGAAGTCGGCGATCGAGGTGATGTTCTCCTGCTTGCTGATCATCACCATCTTCTGCAGCACCCAGGGCGCCAGCAGCAACAGCAGGATCGGCCCCAGGTAGATCGGCAGGAACGACCAGAGCTGCTCGGCGGCCTGGCCGACCGCGCCGAAGAAGGTCCAACTGGTGCAGTAGACCGCCAGCGACAGGCTGAAGACCCAGGCGCGCAGCCGCGGCGGCAGCGGCGCGCGCCGGCGGTCGCCATAGAAGGCGATGGCGAAGAGGATGGCCATGTAGCTCAGGGCGACCGCAGCGATCAGCCCGCTGGACAACGACATGCAGTCTCCGGCAGCAAGGGGGCGGCAGCCGACGATAGCTCAGATCGGTTACTGCAGTGTCGCAGCAAAGTCCGCCCGCGTCAGGCTCGACCATGGTAGTAGCGACGGCAGCTATGGCCGGCCGCCGCCGATCATGCCGGCGCCAGCGCAAAAGTCGATGCTGACTGTGGCTTTCGTCGGCTCAGTTGCAGTCCAATGCAGGACGGCCGTTGCGGCCCCGATTCAGAGGTACATGGACGATGACCCCACACTCGCAATTCACCCTGCTTGGCAAGCGCCGCTTCCTGCCGTTCTTTCTCACCCAGCTGCTGGGCGCCTTCAACGACAACATCTTCAAGCAGTCGCTGATCCTCGCCATCCTCTACAAGCTCAGCTCGGGCGCCGACAAGAGCCTGCTGGTGAATCTCTGCGCCTTGCTGTTTATCCTGCCGTTCTTCCTGTTCTCGGCGCTCGGCGGGCAGTTTGGCGAGAAGTTCGCCAAGGATGCGCTGATCCGCGCGATCAAGTTCGCCGAGATCCTCATCATGCTGGCCGGCGCCGCCGGGGTGCTGCTGGACAGCCTGCCGCTGATGCTCGCCGTGCTGTTCTGCATGGGCACCCAGTCGGCGCTGTTCGGGCCGGTGAAGTACTCGATCCTGCCGCAGCATCTGCGCGAGGAGGAGTTGGTCGGCGGCAACGCCCTGGTCGAGATGGGCACTTTCCTGGCCATCCTCGCCGGCACCATAGGCGCCGGCATCATCATGGCCGGCAGCGCCTACGCGCAGTGGGTTGCCGCCTCGGTGGTGACGGTGGCGTTGCTCGGCTACCTGGTCAGTCGCGCCATCCCCCGCGCCCATGCGGCCCTGCCGGAGCTGGCGCTGGACTGGAACATCTTCCGCCAGAGCTGGCGGATCATGCGCCTGGGGTTGGTGGAGCAGCCGCTTTCGGTCTCCCGTTCGCTGCTGGGCAATTCCTGGTTCTGGTTTCTCGGCGCGGTCTACCTGACCCAGATTCCGGCCTACGCCAAGGACTGGCTGCACGGCGACGAGAGCGTGGTGACCCTGATCCTCACGGTGTTTTCCGTAGGCATAGGCCTGGGCTCGCTCTTGTGCGAGCGGATGAGCGGGCACAAGGTGGAGATCGGCCTGGTGCCTTTCGGCTCCATCGGCCTGACCCTGTTCGGCGTGCTGCTGTGGTGGCATTCCGGCGTCCTGGTCGCGGGCGAGCAGCCCTACGACTGGCTGGCGCTGCTCGCGCAGGGTCAGGCCTGGTGGGTGCTGGCGGCGATCCTCGGCATCGGCCTGTTCGGCGGTTTCTACATAGTGCCGCTGTACGCACTGATCCAGGCCCGCACCCTGGATCACGAACGGGCGCGGGTGATCGCCGCCAACAACATCCTCAACGCCCTGTTCATGGTGATCTCGGCGGTCGCCTCGATTCTCTTTCTCAGCGTCGCCGAGCTGTCGATCCCGCAGCTGTTTCTGGCCATCTCGCTGATGAACGTGGCGGTCAACAGCTACATCTTCAAGATCGTCCCCGAGTTCAGCATGCGCTTTCTCATCTGGCTGCTGGGGCACTCGATGTACCGGGTCGAGCACAAGGGGCTGGAGGCGATTCCGGACGAGGGGCCGGCGGTGCTGGTGTGCAACCACGTGTCCTTCGTCGATGCCCTGCTGATCGGCGGGGCGGTGCGCCGGCCGGTGCGCTTCGTCATGTACTACAAGATCTACCGGCTGCCGCTGCTCAATTTCATCTTCCGTACCGCCGGCACGGTGCCGATCGCCGGGCGCAACGAGGATCTGCTGGTCTATGACGCGGCCTTCAGGAAGATCGCCGAGTACCTGCGCAACGGCGAGCTGGTGTGCATCTTCCCGGAAGGCAAGCTGACCGGCGATGGCGAGATCAACGAGTTCAAGAGCGGCATCGAGCGCATCCTCGCCGAGAACCCGGTGCCGGTGATTCCCATGGCGCTCAAGGGCCTGTGGGGCAGCTATTTCAGCCGTGATCCGGCAAAGGGCCTGTTTCGCCGTCTCTGGTCGCGCATCCAGCTGGTGGCCGGAACGCCGCTGAGTCCCGAGCAGGCCGACCGCCAGCGCCTGCAGACTCAGGTGGCCGAGCTGCGCGGCGAGGCGCGCTGAGACCCATCAACGACAAAGCCCGCCTACAAGGCGGGCTTTGCGTTTCGAGGGCAGGAGCTGAGGCCTCGCCGGCCGGGCTTTAGATGCCCTGAGGCAGCTCTTCCCCGCCCAGGGCCTCGAACAGCGCCGGCAGAAACTGCACCAGGGTCAGCATCATCAGGGTGAAGCTGGCGTCCAGTTGGCCGAGGTTGTCGTCGCCGCCGTCCTGCTCGGCCTGCTCCTGCAGCAGGTCCTCGAAGCGCAGACGCTTGATCACCAGCTTGTCGTCGAGTACGAAGGACAACTTGTCCTGCCAGGCCAGCGACAGCTGGGTGACCTGCTTGCCCGCGCTCATGTGCTGCTGGATTTCCTCGCTGGTCAGATCCTGGCGCTTGCAGCGCACCACGCCGCCGTCTTCATGGGTATCGCGCAGCTCGCATTCGTCCAGCACGAAGAAGTCGGCGGCGGCCTTCTGCGCCTTGACCCAATCGGTCAGGGTGGCACTCGGGGCGATCTTCACCGACAGCGGCCGCACCGGCAGCGAGCCGATGGCTTCGCGCAGGGTCGAAAGCAGCTCCTCGGCCCGCTTGGGGCTGGAGGCATCGACCAGAATCAGGCCCTCGGCCGGGGCGATGGCGGCGAAGGTCGCCGACTTGCGGATAAAGGCCCGCGGCAGAAAAGTTTGCACGATCTCGTCCTTGAGCTGATCGCGCTCCTTCTTGTAGACCTTGCGCATCTGCTGGTTCTCGATCTCGTCGATCTTGTCCTTGAGTGCATCGCGCACCACGCTGCCGGGCAGAATGCGCTCCTCCTTGCGCGCGGCGATCAGCATAAAGCCCTGGCTCTGGTGCACCAGGGGCGCGTCGGCTGCCTTGCCGAAGGGGGCGATGAAACCGTAGGTGGTCAGCTCCTGACTGGCGCAAGGACGGGCCGGCTTGGCCGCCAGCGCGGCTTCCAGCGCCTCGGCAGCGAAGGGGACGTTTTGGGTGAGGCGGTAGACCAGCAGGTTACGAAACCACATGAGCGATTGACTCTCCAGAGGCACAAAGCGCCCATTATTCTCCGCTGCGTGGCTCAGGCCAACCCTGCGCTAAGCCTTTGCTGCATCGACAGATTTATTTCCAATGAGGGGTTGCCAAGGTCAGGATGGCTCTCTAGAATGCGCCCCACTTCGAGAGTGAAGGGTGATTAGCTCAGCCGGGAGAGCATCTGCCTTACAAGCAGAGGGTCTGCGGTTCGATCCCGTCATCACCCACCAATCTCGCTTTCGGGGTTACGCGC
>JBFHKK010000263.1:0-4595 GCA_041595475.1 Pseudomonas sp.
AGGAGGTCGCGCCCCTGGCGCGGGTCGGGGTGCTGTCGGGACCCAACCTGGCCCGCGAGGTGGCCGAGCATGCTCTGACCGCCAGCGTGATCGCCAGCGAGGACGAGGACCTCTGCCGGCGCGTGCAGGCCGCGCTGCACGGGCGCACCTTCCGTGTCTACGCCAGCGGCGACCGTTTCGGCGTCGAGTTGGGCGGCGCGCTGAAAAACGTCTATGCCATCATGGCCGGCATGGCCGCAGCCCTGGGCATGGGCGAGAACACCAAGAGCATGCTGATCACCCGGGCACTGGCGGAAATGACCCGTTTCGCCGTGCAGTTGGGCGCCAATCCCATGACCTTCCTCGGACTGGCCGGGGTGGGGGACTTGATCGTCACCTGTTCCTCGGCGAAAAGCCGTAATTATCAGGTTGGCTTCGCCCTGGGCCAGGGGCTGCGCCTGGAGGAGGCGGTCGAGCGCCTCGGCGAGGTGGCCGAGGGGGTCAATACCATTCGGGTGCTCAAGGCCAAGGCCGAGCAATTGCAGGTCTATATGCCCCTGGTCACCGGATTGCATGCCATTCTCTTCGAGGGGCGCACCCTCGAGCAGGTAATCGAGGCGCTGATGCGCGCCGAACCCAAGACCGACGTCGATTTCATTTCCACCGCGGGATTCTGAGCCCGCTCAACGAGACGCAGGGAGATTGTCATGAGTGAAGAAAGCAAAGAGCTGGCGCGCGAATCCATCCTGTTGCGGATCCTCTGGATGCTGGTGTTCGTCATCGTCTGGCAGGTGGCCGAACTGGTGCTCGCCGCCACCGTGTTGCTGCAACTCGGCTACCGACTGTTCTATGGCGCGCCGAGTGCCAGCCTGCTCGGCTTCGGCGACAGCCTGAGCCAGTACCTGGCCCAGATCGGCCGCTTCGGCACCTTCAACAGCGACGAGAAGCCCTGGCCGTTCGCCGACTGGCCGAGCCCGTGCGCGCCCCAGGGCGAAGCGCCCCACGAGGTGCCGCCGGCGCCGCACCCGGTGCGCGACGAAGAACCCAAGTTGTGAGGCTTTGGCTGCTGCGCCACGGCGAGGCCGTGGCGCAGGCGCGCAGCGATGCCGAGCGCGAGCTGACCGCCCGCGGTCGCCAGCAGGTCGACCAGGCGGCGGCGCATCTGCGCCGCCGTCCGCTCGCGGCGATTATCGCCAGCCCTTATGTGCGGGCCCAGCAAAGTGCCGGCCGGGTCTGCCAGACCCTGGGCCTGGCAGCTCGGATCCAGACGTGTGACTGGTTGACCCCCGAGTGCGATCCGCGCGAGGTGCTCAGGCAGCTGGATGCCGTGAGCGGCGACGAGCTGTTGCTGGTCGGCCATCAGCCGCTGCTGGGCGCGCTGGCCGGTTTGCTGATCCACGGCCATCTGCAGCAGCCGCTGGCCCTGCATACCGCCAGCCTGGTGGAACTCGAGGGCGAGCTGCTGGCCGCCGGCACCCTGGAATTGCGCGCCCTGTTTCACCCCCAGTCGCCCTGAGGCGACCGTCGGCAGAGGGGCGATCGGCCGCCCCAATTGACCCAAGTTCACCCAGCTTGGCCAGGCTCCCATGCCAATTGGCCAGAGTGGCGTCATTCAGCGATCGCTTGCAGATTGCCGCAGCCCCCGGCCTGCCGGACAATTCAAGGGTCAATTGCCAGCAGCCATAAATCATGTCCGAGCCCGTATTCTTCGCCCACGCCAACGGCTTTCCCTCGGCCACCTACGCCAAGCTGTTCGCCGGCCTGGCGCCGGCCTACCGGGTGCGTCATCTGGAACTGCATGGACACGACCCGCGTTTCCCCGTCGATGACAACTGGGGCAATCTGGTCGACGAACTGATCCATCACATCGAGGCCGTGGGCGAGCCGGTGTGGGGGGTGGGCCACTCCCTGGGCGGGGTCTTGCACTACCATGCCGCGCTGCGCCGCGCCGACCTCTATCGCGGGGTGGTGATGCTCGATTCGCCCCTGCTGACCCTGGCCGATCGCCTCGTCATCCGTGCGGCCAAGCGCCTGGGCTTTATCGACCGCATCACCCCGGCCGGGCGCACCCTGGGCCGCCGCGAGGCCTTCGCCGACCTGGGCGAAGCGCGCCACTACTTCGCCGCCAAGCCGCTGTTTCGCCGCTTTGACCCCGATTGCCTGGACGCCTACCTGCGCCATGGCCTGCACAGTGTCGAGGAGGGCCTGCGTCTGCGCTTCGATCCGGCCACCGAGATCAGCATCTATCGCAGCGTGCCCCACACCAGTCCCGGGCGCCCGCAGCAACTGCAGGTGCCGCTGGCCATGGTCCGCGGCCGCCACAGCAAGGTGGTGCTCAGCCATCACGCCCACCTGATCCGGCGCATTCCCAAGGGCGAGTACCTGACTTTGGCGGGCGGGCACATGTTTCCCCTGGAGCGCCCGCAGGAGACGGCCCAGTTGCTCGCAGAGCTGTTCAGCCGCTGGAGCGACAGGCCCGCGCATGGGGCCTGCGCATGACGACCGCGTTCGAAGAGGTGCGCCTGCAGTTGCCGCATATCGAACTGGCCGCGCACCTCTATGGACCGGAAGATGGGCGGCCGGTGATCGCCTTGCACGGCTGGCTGGACAACGCCGCCAGTTTTGCCCGCCTGGCGCCCAGGCTAAGCGGGCTGCGCATCGTCGCCCTGGACCTGGCCGGACACGGTCATTCCGATCACCGTCCGGCTGGCGCCGCCTATGCCATCTGGGATCATGTGCACGATGTGCTGCAGGTCGCCGAACAGTTCGGCTGGTCACGCTTTGCCCTGCTCGGCCACTCCATGGGCGCCATAGTCGCGGTGCTGCTGGCCGCCGCCTTGCCCGAGCGGGTCGAACGCCTGGCGCTGATCGATGGCCTGATGCCTGTCACCGGCGAAGCCGAGGGCGCGCCGGCGCGCCTGGGCGAGGCGCTGAAGGCGCAGATGGCCCTGGCTGGCAAGCGCAAGCCGGTCTACTCGACGCTGGAGCGGGCGGTTCAGGCGCGCATGCGCGGGGTCGGCGCGGTCAGCCGCGAGGCCGCCGAACTGCTCGCCCAGCGCGGCCTGATGCCGGTCGCCGGTGGCTATACTTGGCGCACCGACAGTCGCCTCACCTTACCCTCGCCGCTGCGCCTGACCCGGGCCCACGCCCTGGCCTTCGTCCGGCGCCTGCAGTGTCCGGTCAGGCTGGTGCTGGCCGAGCAGGGCATGCTGGTGGCGCAGCCGCAATTGGGCGAATTGCTCGGCGAACTGCCGATCGATGCGATCCGCTTACCCGGAGGGCACCATCTGCACCTGGACGAGGAGGGCGGTGCGCAGGCAGTAGCAGACTGTTTCAATCCTTTCCTGCGCGCGCCTTGACTTGCCGGCGGTAACTGCGGAAAGGTGGCGTCCCATGCCATGGAGGTTTGCATGATCGACCTGTACACCGCTGCCACGCCGAACGGCCATAAGGTCTCAATCGCGCTGGAGGAGCTGCAATTGCCCTACAGCGTGCATGCCCTGAGCTTCGACAAGGGCGAACAGAAAGCCCCCGCCTATCTGAGGATCAACCCCAATGGCCGCATTCCGGCCATCGTCGATCGCAGCAACGACGATTTTGCCGTGTTCGAGTCCGGCGCCATCCTCATTTACCTGGCCGAGCTCACCGGCAAGCTGCTGCCGCAGGACCTCAAGGGCCGCTCCCTGGCGCTGCAATGGCTGATGTTCCAGATGGGCGGGATCGGCCCGATGCAGGGCCAGGCCAACGTCTTCTACCGCTACTTTCCGCAGAAACTGCCGGCCGCCATCGATCGCTACCAGCATGAAACCCGGCGTCTCTACCAGGTGCTCGATGGTCGCCTCGGCGAAGCCGAGTATCTGGCCGGCGACTACAGCATCGCCGATATCGCCAGCTATCCCTGGGTGCGCATCCATCGGTGGTCGGGGGTCTCGGTCGAGGGCCTGGACAACCTGCAGCGCTGGATGGCCGCCCTCGACAGTCGCGAGGCAGTACAGCGCGGCTTGCAGGTGCCGCAGCGCGAGGCCGACGATGCCGCCGCGGTGAAAACCGCCCAATCGATGCTGATCCAGTGAGGCGGCCTATGCGACAGTTGCTGCTGCTCGGTGCGTTGCTGACCGGCTCGGCCGCGGTGGCCGCGGATCTACCCGGTAGTCGGGATCTCGAGATACTGCCGCGCTTTCCCGGCAGCGAAATCGTGCGCTTTGCTGCGACCGAGGAGGCCGAGCGGGTCTATCCGCAGGGTTCGATCCGCCGCATCAGCGGGCGCCTGCGCTATGAGCGGGAGATCCAGGCCGAGGGGCCGCTGACCAGCCTGACCTATCAACTGCCGGCAACCCATTCGGCGCTGGAGGTGTTCAGCAAGGCGCGCCAGGCCCTGCAGGCGCAGGAGGCCGAATTGCTCTATTGGTGCCAGGGACGCGAATGCGGCGCCAGCAGCCTTTGGGCCAATGCGGTCTTCGGTCAGTCCATCCTCTACGGCCCGGATGACCAGCAGGCCTATGTCTTGATGCGCCTGGCCGAACCCGAGCAGAACACCCTGCTTGCGCTCTACAGCATCACTCGCGGCAACCGCCGGGCCTATCTGCACGTGGAACAGCTGAACGCCACCAGCCCAC
>JBFHKK010000264.1:0-4588 GCA_041595475.1 Pseudomonas sp.
GCATAGCGCCGGTCTGCGCCTGCTCCACCTGACCCACCCCCTGCCTCTGACCGCCCTGCGTCGGGCGCTGGCCGCACTCTATGAGCAGCCGCGCGCCGAAGTGCACAGCCTGCCGCAGACGCCGCCCGCCCTCAACGCCCAGGCACCCAACGTGCTGGTCGCCGAAGACAATCCGGTCAACCAGCTGGTGGTTCAGGGTTTTCTCAAGAAGCGTGGCTATGGCGTGCGCGTCGCCGCCGACGGCCTGGCCGCGCTGGACGCCTATCAGCGTGACCCCGCCGCTGTGCAACTGATTCTGATGGACTGCGAGATGCCGCAGATGGATGGCTTCGAGGCGACCCGGCAGATCCGTCAGCTCGAGCGCGAGCGTCAGCTCAAGCCGGTGCCCATCATCGCCCTGACCGCGCACATCCTCGACGAGCACCGCGAGCAGGGCATGCATGCCGGCATGAACGAATTTCTCGGCAAACCGCTCGATTGCGCGCAGCTGTACAGCACCCTGGATCGCTACCTGCAGCCGCAAGCGGTGGATGCATCCGGCTGAGCGGGCGTTGTCACGCCGGCGCCGTGGCCAGACAGAGCCGGACGCGCTAGCATGCCGCGCCTGCTGACGAGAACACTGCCGTGCTGATCCCCGCCCACCTGCTGCAAAGCGATACCCTAAGCCGCCTGATCGAGGATTTCGTCACCCGCGAGGGTACCGACAATGGCGACGAAACCCCGCTGCACGACCGCGTGCAACGCGTGCGCCGGGCGCTGGAGCGCGGCGAGGCGGTGATCGTCTTCGACGCCGAGACCCAGCAGTGCCAGCTGGCGCTCAGTCACCAGGTACCGCAGGACTGGCTGCAGGCCCTGGCCGAACAGGCCGACCTGGGCTAGCGCCGCACGCCCCCCTCGCGCTCCCAGGCGCAGCGCACACGCAGGGCACCATCCTGGGGGCTGTGCAGGCCATTGTCCGACTCCCAGCGAAAGGTGTGGGTGCCGTTCAACTCGGTCTCCAGGTGCACCACCGCATTGGCCCAGTACAGGCGCCTGAGCAACGCCTCGAACTGCTCGACCCAGAGGCTCCACTCATATTCCACCGCCCGGTAGCTGGCGCCGAAATGTATCACCTGGGTCTGGTACAGCCCCCTGCCCGACTGCTGGGAACAGGCGAACATCTCGCGGCCGAGAAAGGGCCAGGCATCGCCCGCCGGCAATTCGCCCAGAACCTGGCGATTGCTCTCCCTGCGCATGCGGCTTTCCAGCGGATGGTCCGACGGCCAGTCGCGAATGCTGCCATAGACAATGGATTCCGACTCCACAGTGGCGCTCCCTCGAATCGAGGCTGCCTTCTATCACAGCATCCACCGCCACGGAAGGAACCAGCGCAAATCTTCAGGGTATTGCCCGTCGGCAGACAAAATCGGTGACCGACGACCTCAGCCCTGCCTGGCCTTCTCACGCATCCGCTCGGCCATGGCGGCCATCTCCTCGTACAGCGCCTGTGGATGCTGCTGCTTGAGGGCCCAGGCGGCGCGCCCCTGTTCGTGCGGCAGGATCAGGAACTCGCCCTGCGCCACCTGCTGGTAGATGTAGTCGGCAATGTCCGCCGCGCTGATCGGCGAGCTTTCCAGCAACTTGCCGACCTGCGCCTTCATGGCCGGAGTGGGACCGCGGAAGGAATCCAGCAGATTGGTCTGGAAGAACGACGGACAGACGACATGGACGCCGATGCCCTGGGCCTTGAGCTCGATCAGCAGGCTCTCGGAGAGCGCCACCACCCCGGCCTTGGCGACGTTGTAGTTGCTCATCGCCGGCCCCTGCATCAACGCCGCCATGGAGGCGATATTGACGATCTTGCCCTGGCTGCGCTCGAGCAGCGGCAGGAAGGCCTTGCAGCCCTTGACCACGCCCATCAGGTTGATCGACAGCTGCCAGTCCCAATCCTCCAGCGACAGCTCGGCGAAGAAGCCGCCGGCGGCCACGCCGGCATTGTTGACGATCACATCGATGCCGCCCAGACGCTCCTCGCAGGCCTGGGCCAGGGCCGTCAGTTGGCTGTAGTCTCGCACGTCGCAGCGCTGGACGAAGCCCTCGCCGCCCTGTTCGCGCACCAGCCGCAGCGTCTCGGCCAGACCCGCGTCATTCACATCGGCCAACGCCAAGCGCCAGCCCTCCCGCGCCCAGCGCAGGGCGATTTCCCGGCCCAGACCCGACCCTGCACCGGTGATCATCATTCGCTTGTGCATCGCGCGCCCGCCTCGTTCAGTAATGGTCGTTAGCCACCAGTGTAACCAGGCCTGGCGGCCAGAGGCTGCGCCATCAGCCCGCTGAATAAGGCGTCAACGCTCAACCGCCGCCACGGCGCCGCAGACGCGCCAACAGCAGCAGATAGACCGGGGCGTTGCAGGCCAGCACCGTCAGGCCGAGCCAGAGCTGAATCTGCGGCGTCAGGTCGGCCGGATAGATGAGCGCGAGCAGGTAGTGCTCGATGAACCCGCCGCTATAGCCGGCCTGCCCGGCCGCACGGCGCAGGGCAATCTCCAGCGGCGTCAGCGGGCACTGCAGCGCGTAAAACTGCGCCAGCGCCGCCCAGGCGACTGCCGGCAGGTGCAGCCAGGCGACTGAGCGCCAGCGCCAGACCAGCAAGCCACCGAGCAAGACGAACAGGATGAACAGCAAATGCCCCAGCAGCAGCGCATCGGCGGCGAGGCGCTCGATCATGGCGCGATGCCGAACCCAGGCTCAGCGCCGGGGCCGCAGCGAGCCAGGCGCAGCCTGCGGATAGACCTGGACACAGATGGCGTCAACCAACCGGCCGCTCGGTCTTGGCCGAGCGCTGCAGATGAATCCAGTCGAGGATCTCGCCTTCCGGCGCGTAGCCGCTCACCAGGGTGCGCAGCAGCTGGCGCACCCGCTCGTAGTCATCGCGCTCGACCGCCTCGAGCAGCTGGCCCAGCTGCGCCTTCAGCGCCTCCCAGGGCAGGAACTCCTCGTTGGCGCGCATGATCATCGGATGATCGGTAGGGTTGACGTTATCGCCGATCAGCAGCTCTTCGTAGAGCTTCTCGCCCGGGCGCAGGCCGGTGAACTCGATGGCGATGTCGCCGCTCGGATTGTCCGCCGCGCGCACGCTGAAGCCGCTCAGGTGGATCATCTTCTCCGCCAGCTCGGCGATCTTGACCGGCTTGCCCATGTCCAGCACGAAGACATCGCCGCCCTTGCCCATGGCTCCCGCCTGGATCACCAGTTGCGCGGCCTCGGGAATGGTCATGAAGTAGCGGGTGATATTCGGGTGGGTGACCGTGACCGGGCCACCGCGCTTGATCTGCTCGTGAAAGCGCGGAATCACCGAGCCCGAAGAGCCCAGCACATTGCCGAAGCGGACCATGGTGAAGCGGGTCTTGTTGACGTGATGGACCCCGGCCTCAGCGCGGAACAGCGCCGGAGCGGACTCGGCACTCAGCGCCTGCAGGGTCATCTCTGCCAGGCGCTTGCTGCTGCCCATGACATTGGTCGGGCGCACCGCCTTGTCGGTGGAGATCAGCACGAAGTGCTCGACGCCGGCGCGCAAGGCCGCCTGGGCGGTATGCAGGGTACCGAGCACGTTGTTCAGCACCCCTTCGGCGATATTGTGCTCGACCATGGGCACATGCTTGTAGGCGGCCGCATGGTAGACGGTGTTGACCCGCCAGGTCTGCAACACATCCAGCAGGCGGCCGGGATTGCGCACCGAGCCCAGGATAGGCACCAGCTGCACGGACAGGGACTCGCGGGCGATGCGCTGCTCGAGTTCGCTGTGAATGGCGTACAGGTTGAACTCGCTGTGCTCGAGCAACAGCAGGGTAGTAGGTCCACTGCCCAGTATCTGCCGGCACAACTCAGAACCAATGGAGCCACCGGCACCGGTGACCAGCACCACCTGGTCGCGAATGCAGCGCTCGAACAGGGCCTGGTGCGGCGGCACCGCATCGCGGCCGAGCAGGTCGGCGATGTCGACCTCCTGGATGTCCTCGACCTTGACCCGACCGCTGGCCAGATCCATGAAGCCCGGCACACTCCTGACATGCAGGGGATACTGTTCGAGCAGTTCGAGAATCTCCCGGCGGCGCGCCCGCGAGGCCGATGGAATGGCCAGCAGAATCTCCTGGGCGCCGGTCTCCTCGATCATCTGCTGAATGTGCTTGGGCTTGTAGACCTGCAGCCCGGAAATCACCCGGTTGGCGATACCGCTGTCATCGTCGACAAAGGCCACCGGACGCATGCCGCGGCCCATGCGCAGGGCCGCGAGCAACTGGTTGCCGGCCGCGCCCGCGCCATAGATCGCCACCTTGGGCAGCTGAGCGTCACGATTGATAAAGGGCACCGGCTGCCCCGCTCGATACCAGTCGCCGGCGAAGTACTGGCGCATGAGCAGGCGCAGGCCGCCGATCAGCAGCAGGCTCAGGCACCAGTAGATAAAGACCAGGGAGCGCGGCACCAGCGCCGGCGGTTCGCGGTACCAGTAGACGACCAACGCCAGTATCAGGGCCGACAGCGTCATGGCCTTGACGATCGAAAGCAGGGCTTCGTTGCCGAAGTAGCGCATCACCGCCCGGTACATGCC
>JBFHKK010000265.1:0-4586 GCA_041595475.1 Pseudomonas sp.
AGGCCCGCGAGCGCTTCGGCGGTTTGGTCGAGCAGGCCCTGGCCGGTGGCCTGGGCGACTGGGCCGATCAGCCCGAGGGCTGGCTGGCGCTGATCCTGCTGCTCGACCAGCTGCCGCGGATGATTCATCGCGACAGTGCGCGCGCCTTCGCCGGCGACGTCCGCGCCCGCCAGCTGGTGCTCGAGGGCCTGGCCGCCGAACGCGAGGCGGCGCTTGCACCGATCCAGCAGGTGTTCATCTACCTGGTGCTGGAGCACGCCGAGGACCTGCTGCTGCAGGACGAGGCGCTGCGGCGCTTCACCCGCCTGCTGGATGCGGCAGCCGAGCCCGAGCGCAAGCTGTTCGCCGATTACCTGGATTACGCCGAGCGCCACCAGCGGATCATCGCCCGCTTCGGCCGCTTTCCCCATCGCAACGCCCTGCTGAACCGGCCCTGCACGGCCGAGGAGGAGGCCTTCCTGGCGCAGCCCGGTTCGCGCTTCTGACATTCCATCTGCCATGACCCCGCGGCAGCTGCCATGCTGTCCGGTGCATCCCCCCAACAGGAGTTCTCGCATGTCATTACGCGCCCTCGTGCTGATCGCCAGCTGCGTCTTGCTGGCCGCCTGCAACAAGGTCAACCAGGCCAACTATGCCAAGCTGCAGGCCGGCATGAGCAAGGCCGAGGTCGAGCAACTGCTCGGCGCGCCCAGCGAGTGCGCCGGCGCCCTGGGCATCACCAGCTGCACCTGGGGCGACGAGCAGAGCCTGATCAGCGTGCAGTTCGCCGGCGACAAGGTGCTGATGTTCTCCGGCAAGGGCCTGAAGTAGGGGCGCGGGATGCGCGCTCTGGCGGGCTTGATGGCGGCGCTGTTGCTGGCCGCGTGCGCCGGCTCGCGCTCGGCGCCGCCGCCGACCGCCGGGGCGGTCGATCTGGCCCGCTACCAGGGCACCTGGTACGAGCTGGCGCGCCTGCCGATGTTCTTCCAGCGCCACTGCGCCCAGTCCGAGGCGCACTATGTCCTGCAGGCCGACGGCCGCCTCGGCGTGCGCAACCGCTGCCTCACCCATGACGGCCAGTGGCAGCAGGTCGAAGGCGAGGCTCAGCTTCAGGTGGCAGGTCGCACCGACAAGCTCTGGGTACGCTTCGACAACTGGTTCAGTCGGCTGTTGCCGACGCTGGCTCGGGGCGAGTACTGGGTGCTCTATCTGGACGGGGATTACCGGACGGCCCTGGTCGGTCACCCCAATCGCGACTACCTCTGGCTCCTGGCGCGCAGCCCGCAGGTGAGCGCGTCGATGCGCGATCGGCTGCTGCGCGAGGCGCGCGAGCGCGGCTATGACACCGAGGCGCTGATCTGGCGGGCGCCCGATCGCGAGTCCGCGCCCTAGCTGCGCTTGGGCTAGGGCGGATGCTTAGCAGGCCCTTGTCTTGACCGTGGCAGGGGGCTGTTGCAAAGGCTGGTGCGGCACAGGCGCCTGCCCATGTTCTCTTGGGCCCGCCTGGACCCAGTGCACTGGCCTACTTGCGCTTGTCCCGGAAGAACGACCAGATTTCCTCGGCCATTTCGATATCGCCATTCTGCTTGCCGAGGATTCGTCCGAGCAGCATGCCTCCTGACCTGTGCCTGAGGCTTGGCGCGCGATGCCCGCCGCCGACGATCTGGTAGAGGACCACTGCCGTGTCATGGGCGCCATGGCGGTAGATGAGTTTCTCGATCCGACTGCCATCGCTGGCGTTACGCTCGGGAATCTCGACTCGCTGTGGCTGCTCGCCGATGCCGTTGCGCGCGAGCCAGTAGGCGACGCTGCGTTCGGTCGACCAGACCTGGCCGCGGTTGCCTTTCATCTGCCCGCCCGCATAGGGCAGCAGCGGGTCCGCGGTGCCGTTCATGAACAGTGCAGAGACCGGCGTGCTGGCGTCCCGGCACTCGGAGACGGCGGCATGGGCGGCGGCCACCGCGGCGAAGGCGGTGATTTTCTCGGGTATCTCCAGGGCCAGTCGAATCGCGAAATGTCCGCCATTGGAGATGCCATGGACATAGACCCGGCTGGCGTCCGCCTGGTAGGTCTCGACCAGGTGCTCGATCAGCCGGGCGCTAAACGCCACGTCGTCGGCCCGGGAGTTGCTCGGAGCATCGGCCCTGCAGTCGTTCCAGCCTTTTTCCCGACGCGACACGAAGCGCCCGTTGGGTACCGCCAGGATCAGCTTCTCGCGCTCGGCGATCTGCAGCCAGATCCGGTCCGGTGAGGGGGTGCCGCTGAGTCCGAGGGTTTCGTCGCTGCTGCTGTTGTGCCCGTGAAAGAGGATGATCAGCGGGGCCCGGGCAGGCTCCCTGGGAAGGTACAGGTGATAGTCGCGCGGCACTCCGGCGACCGTCAGGCGTTGATCGGTGATCAGTCCGTGGCCGATTGGCCCGCCCAGGCTGTCCGCCACGGCGGCGTTGCCGGCGAGTCCCAGCATCATCAGCAGCGCTAGTAGTTGCATCCTACTCCTCCTGGCGTGACGCCATGATCCTTGGGCCGCGCCTGGGCGCCCCCGGGGGGCGACCAAGGCCGTCCGCTTCGTTCAGTCCCGCAGTTCCCTGAGCACCCGGGCGAAGGCCTGGGCCGTGCTCCGTTGCTCGCGGTGCCGGCCCTCGCGCACCACCCAGCGCCCGCCGACCATGACGTCGCGCACCTGATGAAGGCCGCCGGCGAACAGCCAGCGGTTGAGCAACTCGTCGCCCTCGGCGGTGGCGATATAGGGGTCGTCGCCGTCGAGCACCAGCCAGTCGGCGCGCCGGCCCACTTCCAGGGCGCCGACCGGCTGGCCGAGGGCCTGGGCGCCACCGGCCAGGGCGGCTTCATACAGGCAGCGGCCGACCGCCGGCTGATCGGCGCGGCGCAGCCGATTGCGCCGCTGATCGCGCAGGCGCTGGCCGTACTCCAGCCAGCGCAGTTCCTCTAGCGGACTGATCGAGACCTGGCTGTCCGAGCCGATGCCCAGACGGCCATCTCGGGCCAGGAAGTCCACCGCCGGGAACAGGCCATCGCCGAGGTTGGCCTCGGTGCTCGGGCAGAGCCCGACTACCGCGCCGCTGGCGGCCAGGGCGGCGACTTCGTCGGCTGCGGCATGGGTGGCGTGGACCAGGCACCAGCGCGCGTCTACGGCTACCTGCTCGAACAGCCACTGCAGCGGCCGGCGCCCGCTCCAGGCCAGGCAGTCGTCGACCTCGCGGCGCTGCTCGGCGATATGCAGGTGGATCGGCCCCTCGCCGGACTCGGCGGCCAGCACCGCGCGGATCTGCTCGGGCGTCACCGCGCGCAGGGAGTGGAACGCCAGGCCCAGGCGCTGTAGCGGCTGGCCCTGCAGCTGGCTTTGCAGGCGCTGCTGCAGGGCCAGGTAGTGGTCGCTGTCGAGGACGAAGCGGCGTTGGCCGGGGCTGCAGGGCTGCGCGCCGAAGCCGCCGTGGCAGTAGAGCACCGGCAGCAGGCTCAGGCCGATGCCGGCGGCCTGCGCCGCCCGGCTGATGCGCAGGGCCAGCTCGGCCGGCTCGGCATAGGGACGGCCGTCGGCGTCATGGTGCAGGTAGTGGAACTCGGCGACGCTGGTGTAGCCGGCCTTGAGCATCTCGATATACAGCTGGCGGGCGATCACCTCGAGCTGCTCCGGGTTGATCCGTGTCACCAGCCGGTAGAGGCCTTCGCGCCAGCTCCAGAAGCTGTCCTCGCCCTGGTCGGCGACCTCGGCCAGGCCGGCCAGGGCCCGCTGGAAGGCATGCGAATGCAGGTTGGGCATGCCCGGCAACACAGGCCCGGCCAGCCGCTCGGCATGCCCGGCGGCGGCGCCGGCCTCGATGCGCTGCAGATAGCCCTGGTCATCGACTTCCAGGTGCACCTGTTCGGCCCAGCCACTGGGCAGCAGCGCGCGCGGCGCGTGGAAAGCAGGCATGGCGGGTCACCTCCGGTCACAGGACGGGCCTTGTTACCGGTATAGGCGAAACGGCGGCGCGCGGCCGTCGCGGCACTCGCGGGGTCTAGACTGGCAATGAGGCCCGCTGGCGCCGCACGCCTGCGCCGGGCCCCCGCTTGGGAGGAGATGCCGTGAGCCAGCCCAGCCGTTTTCGCGATGTCGAGATTCGCGCCCCGCGTGGCAGCCAACTCAGCGCCAAGAGCTGGCTGACCGAGGCGCCGCTGCGCCTGCTGATGAACAACCTCGACCCCGAGGTGGCGGAGAACCCCAAGGAGCTGGTGGTCTACGGCGGCATCGGCCGGGCGGCGCGCAACTGGGAATGCTTCGATGCGATAGTCGCGGCGCTCAAGCAACTGGAGGCCGACCAGACCCTGCTGGTGCAGTCGGGCAAGCCGGTCGGGGTGTTTCGCACCCACCAAGACGCGCCGCGGGTGCTGATCGCCAACTCCAACCTGGTGCCGCACTGGGCCACCTGGGAACACTTCAACGAACTGGATGCCAGGGGCCTGGCCATGTTCGGCCAGATGACCGCCGGCAGCTGGATCTATATCGGCAGCCAGGGCATCGTCCAGGGCACTTACGAAACCTTCGTTTCCGCCGCCCGAACCCACTACGGCGGCGATCTCCGCGGCCGCTGGATCCTGACGGCGGG
>JBFHKK010000266.1:0-4577 GCA_041595475.1 Pseudomonas sp.
CGATGCCCAACTCGCCGCACAGCAGCAACAGGTAGAGGACGATGTCGCCGACCTCCTGGCCGACGTGGGCCAGCTGCTCGGGTTCGAGCCGGCGCGATTGCGCCTCGCTCAGCCACTGGAAGAGTTCCACCAGTTCGGCCATCTCGACGCTGGCGGCCATGGCCAGGTTCTTCGGGCTGTGGAAGGGCCGCCGCTGGTTGCGGTCGCGGATGGCGTGCAGGCGGGCGGTGAGTTCGGCGAGGTCCATGGGGCTCGGGCGCGGCGGTGGCTAGGCGGGCATTGTTTCACGGCGCTGCCGAGGGCTGCCAGCCTCCGCTCATGTGCAGGCGCTGGTCCTCGCCGCGCAGCTCGAAGCGGCCGAGCGGTCCGGCTGGGCTGGCCTGCAGGCAGAGCTGGGCCGGCAGCCGCACCGGCTGCTGAAAGCGCACCGTCACCGCGCAGCCGGCGGCCGGCAGCAGACCCTCGAGGGCGGCCAGGCTGCGCGCCTTGAGCCAGAGGCCATGGGCGATGGCGCGGGGAAAGCCGAACAGCCGGGCGCTGGCGGCGCTGAGATGGATGGGGTTGTAGTCGCCGGACACTCGCGCATAGCGCCGGCCGATATTCGCCGGCGCCGTCCAGCGCGCCAACTCGCGCATGGGCAACTCGACAGGCGCAGCCGGATCGGGCGCCTCGCCCTCGATCTGCACGCCGCGACAGAGAATGCCGCTGTCGCCCTCCCAGAGCAGGCCGAGCTGGTCGTGCAGGCGGGTGATGAGGCTGAACTGGGCGCCCTTGTCGTGGCCGCGCAATGCCTGGGTATGCACGCTGACCGTGAAGGGGCCGTAACCGCCGAGGGGGCGCAGTACGCGGATACGGTTTTCCAGGTGCACCAGCCCCAGCAGCGGGAAGGGAAAGCGTCGGTCGGTCAGCAGCTTCATCTGCAGGGCAAAGGCCAGCACATGGGGATAGGTCGGCGGCAGGTAGGCGTTGTCGGCGAAGCCGCAGAGCTCGCGGTAGCGCTGCAGGCGCCTGGCCTCGGCGCTGAGCTCGCAGCGCAGGCCCAGTGCCGGCAGGCGCTTGCCGGTCACCCGGCGGGGCAGGGCCCCGCGGGCGTAGAGGCCGGGCAGGGCCGGTGGTTCAAGCAGGTCGTGCCACTGATGATCCATGCATAAGCTCCTCGTCCCCTGGGCCTCAGGCCCCCAGCAGGCTCTGTCCGCAAACGCGCAGTACCTGGCCGCTGACCGCGCCGCTGTCCGGCTGGGCCAGCCAGGCCGCCGCCTCGGCGACATCCTGGGGTTGGCCGCCCTGGGACATGGCATTCAGCCGCCGGCCGGCCTCGCGCATCGTCAGCGGCATGGCGGCCGTCATCTGGGTTTCGATAAAACCCGGCGCCAGGGCGTTGATACTGATGCCGCGCTGGCCCAGTTCGGGCGCCCAGGCGCGGGCCAGGCCGATCAGCCCGGCCTTGCTGGCGGCATAGTTGCTTTGGCCAAAATTGCCGGCGATGCCACTGACCGAGGCCATCAGCACCACCCGACCGTTGTCGCGCACACGGCCGGCCGCCAGCAGCGCGGCTGTGAGTCGCTGGGGCGCGACAAGGTTGACCTCGATCACGCTGTTCCATTGCGCCTCGCTCATCTTCGCCAGGGTCTTGTCGCGGGTGATGCCGGCGTTGTGCACGAGTATGTCGACCCCCTCTGCCAGGGCCTCGCAGAGCCGCTCGGGCGCCTCGTCCGCGCAGATGTCCAGGGCCAGGCTGCGCCCGCCCAGGCGCGCGGCCAGCGCGCTCAGCTCGTCTGCGCTGTCCGGCACATCGAGCAGCAGCACCTGGGCGCCATCGCGGGCCAGGGTCTCGGCGATGGCCGCGCCTATGCCGCGGGCGGCGCCTGTGACCAGGGCCTGCTTGCCGGCCAGCGGTCGGCTCCAGTCCTCCACCGTCACCGCGCAGGGCGCAAGGTTCAGCACCTGGCCGCTGATGTAGGTGCTCTTGGGGGAGAGGAAAAAGCGCAGTGCGCCCTCCAGGCGATCCTCGGCACCGGGCTGGACGTAGAGCAGTTGTACGCCACTGCCGCGCCGCAGCTCCTTGCCCAGGGAACGGCTGAAGCCCTCCAGTGCGCCTTGCACGCTGGCGGCCTGTGGGTCTTCGAGGGTCTCGGGTGGGCGCGCGAGAATCAGCAGGCGCGAGCAGTTCTCCAGCGCTTTGAGGATCGGCTGAAAGAAGTCGCGCAAGGCGATCAGCTGCTCGAAGCGCTGCAGTTCGCCGGCATCGAATACCAGTGCCTTGAGCTGCGGACCATCCTCGGCGCTCCAGCGTGGCAGCTGGTGCTCGCCCTCCTGGTCGGCGTAGAGGCTGTCGCTCAGCCTGTGCGCGCAGCGTCGCGCGGCCTCCAGGCGTGGTCCCGCGCCGCCCAACAGCAGGGCGCCCTCGACCGCTCGCAGGCGCCCGCTATTCCAGCGTTCCAGTGGCACCGGCGTGGGCAGGCCGAGGCCGCGCAGCAGGCGGCGGCCGGCGTTGGAATGGGCGAAGGCGAGGTAGCGGTCGGACATGCGCAGGCTCCTGCTGTCGGCTCGACGACCGGGCTGTCGGCAGTTTGACAACTGCCGAGCGGACAGCCCGGCCATCACCATAGTGCAACCATAGGCTAGCCTGAGGCTCATTCCGGTTCTGCCTCGCGAGGAGTCCGTCATGCGCCAGTCGCGTCCTGTCGTCATCATCGGTGGTAATCGCATCCCTTTCGCCCGCGCCCATGGCGCCTACGCCACCGCCAGCAACCAGCAGATGCTCACGGCCGCGTTGGAGGGGCTGATCGAGCGCTTCAACCTGCACGGCGAGCGCCTGGGCGAGGTGGTGGCCGGCGCGGTGCTCAAGCACGCCCGCGACTTCAACCTGACCCGCGAATGCGTGCTCGGCTCGCGCCTGGCCCCGGAAACGCCGGCCTACGACCTGCAGCAGGCCTGCGGCACCGGCCTGGAGGCGGTGCTGCTGGTGGCCAACAAGATCGCCCTGGGGCAGATCGACTGCGCCATCGCCGGCGGCGTCGACACCGCCTCGGATGCGCCCATCGCGGTCAGCGAGGGGCTGCGCAAGATCCTGCTGGAGGCCAATCGCGGCAAGAGCAGCGCCGACAAGCTGAAAAGCCTGCTGAAGATTCGCCCGCGCCACCTGGCCCCGGCCATTCCGCGCAACAGCGAGCCGCGCACCGGCCTGTCGATGGGCGAGCACTGCGAGTTCATGGCCCAGGCCTGGGCGATACCTCGCGACGAGCAGGATCGCCTGGCCATCGCCAGCCACCAGAAACTCGCCGCCGCCTATGCCGAGGGCTGGCAGGATGACCTGATCACTCCGTTCCGCGACCTCACCCGCGACCAGAACCTGCGCCCGGACATCGATCCGGACAAGCTGGCAAGCCTCAAGCCCTGTTTCGAGCGTGGCCCGCTCGGCACCCTGACCGCGGCCAACTCGACGCCGCTGACCGACGGCGCCTCGCTGGTTCTGCTGGCCAGCGAGGACTGGGCGCGGGCTCGTGGCCTGCCGGTGCTGGCCTATTTCAGGGACGGCGAGGCGGCGGCGGTGGATTTCGTCGAGGGCGCCGAGGGGCTGCTGATGGCGCCGGTATACGCCGTGCCGCGGCTGCTGGCGCGCAATGGCCTGAGCCTGCAGGACTTCGACTACTACGAAGTGCACGAAGCCTTCGCCGCCCAGGTGCTGTGTACCCTCAGGGCCTGGGAGGATGCCGACTACTGCAAGCAGCGCCTGGGCCTGGAGCGCCCCCTGGGCGCCATCGACCGCGCCAAGCTCAACGTCAAGGGCAGCTCTTTGGCCGCCGGCCACCCGTTCGCCGCCACCGGCGGGCGCATCGTCGCCAATCTGGCCAAGCTGCTGGCGGTGGCCGGCCAGGGCCGCGGGCTGATCTCGATCTGCGCCGCCGGTGGCCAGGGCGTGGTGGCGATTCTCGAGCGCTGAGCCGCTCCGGCCAGCCGGCTGAACCTAGCGCTCGGGTTCGTCGGCCGCAGCCTCGGCAGCCAGCAGCGCCGCCTTGCGCGCCAGGCCCCAGCGATAGCCGCCGAGGTTGCCGTTCGTACCTATCACCCGGTGGCAGGGCACCAGCAGGCCCAGGGGATTGCTGGCGCAGGCCCGGGCCACGGCGCGCGGATGGCTGTCCAGCGCCTCGGCCAGCTCGCCGTAGCGGCGGGTCTGACCAGCGGGAATCTGCCGCAGCGCCTGCCAGACTCGCTGCTGGTAGGCGCTGCCGCGCAGGTCCAGGGGCAGCCGGGCGGCGCGTTGGGGTTCCTCGACCTGCATCACCACCCGCTGCAGCCAGTCGCCCAGGCCGGCGTCGTCGCGGCGCAGTTCGGCGGCGGCGAAGCGCTGGCGCAGCTCCTGCTCCAACTGCTCGGCGCTGTCGCCGAACAGCAGGGCGCAGACGCCGCGCTCGCTGGTGGCGAGCAGCAGTTGTCCCAGGGGGCATGCGCCTATGGCATAGCGCAGGCGTTCGCCGGCGCCAGAGCTGCGCCGCTGCGCCGGGCTCAGGCCATCGGCCCGGCGATAGAGCGCGGCGCTGTCGCCATGGCCGGCGTCCAGGGCCGCCCGCAACACC
>JBFHKK010000267.1:0-4568 GCA_041595475.1 Pseudomonas sp.
CGGCGGCACCGCCGAGAAGGCCGCGGTGATGGCCAAGGAAGTGCTGATGGAGCACATCGACATCCATGAGCTGCAGGCCCGCGGCCCGCAGAACAAGATCGAGGAACTGCGCCTGGAGCTGTTCGACAAGGTCAACCAGCTGGGCATCGGCGCCCAGGGCCTGGGCGGCCTGACCACGGTGCTGGATGTGAAGATCATGGACTACCCGACCCATGCCGCCTCCCTGCCGGTGTGCATGATCCCCAACTGTGCCGCCACCCGCCACGCTCACTTCGTGCTGGACGGCTCGGGCCCGGCCGAGCTGGAGGCGCCGGATCTGGACGCCTACCCGGAAATCGTCTGGGAGGCCGGCCCGAGCGCGCGTCGGGTCAACCTCGACAGCATCACCCCGGAAGAGGTGCAGAGCTGGAAGCCGGGCGAGACCATCCTGCTCAACGGCAAGATGCTCACCGGCCGCGACGCCGCGCACAAGCGCATGGTCGACATGCTCAACAAGGGCGAGCAGCTGCCGGTGGACCTCAAGGGCCGCTTCATCTACTACGTGGGCCCGGTCGACCCGGTCGGCGACGAGGTGGTCGGCCCGGCCGGCCCCACCACCGCCACCCGCATGGACAAGTTCACCCGGCAGATCCTCGAGCAGACCGGCCTGCTCGGTATGATCGGCAAGTCCGAGCGTGGCCCGATCGCCATCGAGGCGATCAAGGACAACAAGGCCGTCTACCTGATGGCCGTCGGTGGCGCCGCCTACCTGGTGGCCCAGGCGATCAAGAAGTCCCAGGTGCTGGCCTTCGAGGAACTGGGCATGGAGGCCATCTACGAGTTCGAGGTCAAGGACATGCCGGTCACAGTCGCCGTCGACACCAAGGGCGAATCGGTGCACATCACCGGCCCTGCGATCTGGCAGCAGAAGATCGCCGAGAACCTGGCGGTGGAAGTCAAGTAAGCCCCACCTTGTCGCCCAGAGAAGCCCGGCCCTGCCGGGCTTCTTCGTTTTCGCTGGCAAGAACTTCGGTGGTGCCTAAGGGGCGCGCTGCAGGTAATGCACGCTGAACAGCTGGCGCGGGTCGGTCCATACCGCCAGGCTGTCGAAGCCGGCGCGGGCGGCCAGCCGGCAAAAGCCCTCGACGCTGTACTTGTAGGAGTTTTCCGTGTGCAGGGTCTCGCCGGCGGCGAAGTCGAAGTACGCCTGCTCGATGCGCACCCGCTGCGCCTGCGGGCTGAGCAGGTGCATCTCGATGCGCGACTGCGCCGCGTTGAAGAAGGCCCGATGCTCGAAGCGCGCCGGGTCGATGTCGCAGTCCAGCTCGTTGCGCAGGCGCTCCAGCAGGTTGAGGTTGAAGGCGGCGGTGACCCCGGCCTCGTCGTTGTAGGCGGCCTCCAGGGTGCTCCTGTCCTTGAGCAGGTCCACCCCGATCAGCAGACCGCCAGCGGGCGGCAGCAACTCATGCAGGTTGTGCAGAAAGGCCAGGGCGTCGGCGGGATCGAAGTTGCCGATGCTCGAGCCGGGAAAGAAGGCCAGCGGCTGCTCGCCCAGCGCCTCCTCGGGCAGGCGCAGCGGCTGGCTGAAGTCGGCGCAGGCGGCCTGCACCTGCAGCCAGGGATAGTCGGCCGCCAGGCGCCGGGCGCTGCCGAGCAGGAACTCGCGGGAGATGTCGATGCCCAGGTAGCTGCTCGGGTGCAGGGCCTCGAGCAACAGGCGCACCTTGCGACTGGCGCCGCTGCCCAGTTCCACCAGGTTGGCGTCATGCCCGGCGATCTCGGCGATCTCGCCTGCCGCGCGGCGCAGGATCAGCTCCTCGGTGCGCGTGGGGTAGTACTCCGGCTGGCGGCAGATCTGCTCGAACAGTTCGGAGCCGCGTTGGTCGTAGAAGAACTTCGGCGAGATCGACTTGGGCCTGCAGGCCAAGCCGTGCAGGCATTCCTCGCGCAGCGAGTCGCCCGGCGCTTGCTCGAAGTGATCGTAGAAACGCAGCGCCACGGCCATGCTCATGCCTCCCTGGCCAGGCGCAGGCCGGCAAACTGCCAGCGCATGCCCGGGTAGAAGAAGTTGCGATAAGTGCTGCGCACATGGGCCTGGGGTGTTACGCAGCAGCCGCCGCGCAGGACCATCTGTCCGGACATGAACTTGCCGTTGTATTCACCCAGGCTGCCGGCCAGCGGACGAAAGCCCGGATAGGGCCGAAAGGCGCTGCCGGTCCACTCCCAGACATCGCCGAACAGCTGCGCCGGGCCCGTGCCGGCAGCGGCGGCGGCCATCGGCTGCAGCCGCTCCTGTTCGACGAAGTTGCCCGCAGCCGGCTGCTCCTCAGCGGCCACTTCCCACTCGGCCTCGCTCGGCAGCCGCGCCCCGGCCCAGGCGGCGAAGGCATCGGCCTCGTAGTAGCTGAGGTGACACACAGGCGCCTTGAGATCCAGCGGACGCAAGCCGCCCAGGGTCATTTCCAGCCACTGGCCGGCGTCCTGCTGCCAGTACAGCGGTGCCTGCCAGGCAGCCTGCTGCAGCCGATCCCAGCCGTCGGCCAGCCACCAGTCGCTGCGCCCATAGCCGCCGGCGGCGATGAACTCGGCGTATTCGCCGTTGCTGACCGGCCGGCTGGCCAGCTCGAAAGCCTCGACGAAAACCCTGTGGCGCGGCCGCTCGCAGTCGAAGGCGAAGCCCTCGCCGGCGTGACCCATGGGGCGGATGCCGGCGGGGTAGGCGTGCCAGCGCAGCGGCGGGTCATGGCTCTCGGCGGCGCCGGCCAGGTCGCTGCGATAGGCCGGCAACAGCGGGTTCTGCGCCAGTATGTGCTTGATGTCCATCAGCAGCAGTTCTTGGTGCTGCTGCTCGTGCTGCAGGCCCAACTCGAGGCGCCGGGCGATCTCCTCGCGCCATTCGCCCGGCGGCTGCTCGAGCAACTGCGCCATGGCCTGGTCGACATGGGCGCGGTAGCGGTACACCTCGGCCACCGTGGGCCGCGACAGCAGGCCACGGCGCGGCCGCGCAAAGGGCCGGCCGTGGGTCTGGTAATAGGAATTGAACAGGTGGTCGTAGCGCTCGTCGAGCACCCGGTAATCGGCCAGGTAGGGCCGCAGCAGAAAGGCCTCGAAGAACCAGCTGACATGCGCCAGGTGCCACTTCGGCGGACTCACGTCGGCCATGCTCTGCACCCCATAGTCCTCCACCTCCAGGGGCGCGCAGAGCCGCTCGCTCTGGGCGCGGACCGCGCGGTAGCGCGCGCTCAGGTGCTGCAGGTCAAGGTTCGGCGACTCGGCCGCCCGGGCGGATCTGGCCATCGACTGCGCTCCTCTGGGGCATCGGACGGCGGCGTTCGAGGCATTCGGCAGCGCGCCGCACGCCCGATGCCGTCCATTGGTCATCTAGACAGCCTAGATGACGGGCCGCCAGCGCAGACGCCGGGGCGACGATCGCGCGCCTCAACGCCAGCGCAGCTGCAAACGCCCGCTATCGAGTTGCTCCGGCCAGTCGCGCCGAGTCAGCACCTGGCCCTGCTCGCGCACCCGGCGCACCTGCTCCAGGTCCAGGTCGCAGATCAGCCACTGGCTGGTGGCCGGGCACAGCTCGGCGCTTTCGGCCAGCACGCCGCTGGCCGGCAGGCCATGATCCGGCGGCAGATAGAGGGCGGCGCGACCGACGTTCTCGTCCAGCGCCGGCGACCAGGGCGCCAGGCCCACGGTGGGCGCCTGCAACACGGCGATCTGGCTCTCCAGGGCCCGCGCCTGGCAACCGATGCGCACCCGGTTGAAGCCGGCTTCGCTGTCGGTGCAACTGGGCGCCAGGATCAGGTCGGCGCCGGCTTCGGCCAGGCGCCGGGCCAGCAGGGGGAATTCATTGTCGTAGCAGATCAGGATGCCCAGCTTGCCTAGGGCGGTGTCGAACAGCCGCAGCCCGTCGCCCGCGGCTATGTTCCACTGCTCGCGCTCGAAGCGGGTCATGATCAGCTTGTCCTGGCTGCCCAGGTTGCCCTCGGGGCCGAACAGCCAGGCGCGGTTGCGGTAGCGGCCGTCGGCGTCGCGCAGCGGCAGCGATCCGGGCTGCAGGTAGACACCCAGGCGCCGCGCCAGGCTCTCGCACAGATCCAGCCAGGCCGGCACCAGGGGCTGGATGCCGGCAATGGAGGCCTGCAAATCGCTGCGCTGTTCGGCCGGCAACTGGCCGCTGAGCACCAGCCCGGCGTACTCGGGCAGCAGCAGCAACTGGGCGCCCTGCCCGGCTGCCGTCTCGCACAGGGCGCTGAGATGGGCGGCGTAGTCGTCCCAGTTTTCCAGCAGCTCGATGTGATACTGGCAGGCGGCGAGCCTGATCACGGGCGGATGTCCTTGACCCAGAAGGACATGGGCTTGGGCGACTCGCCGGGCTCGTCCAGATCCTGCCAGGACACGGCCGTGCGCAGCTCGGGATGATGGGTATAACCGCGGTGACGCCAGAAGCCGTTGAGCGGCTGGTAATCGGGCGGACAGCGCGGGTGCGCCAGGGAGCGCTCCACCGCGCAGAAGGCGCAGAAGTCGAAACGTCCCAGGCGCCGGGCAAAACCCTCGCGCTTGGCGAAGAAGCCGACCCCGAAGCC
>JBFHKK010000268.1:0-4555 GCA_041595475.1 Pseudomonas sp.
CGAGGATCAGGCCGTGCTCGGGAAAGCCGATCTCGCCGGCGAACTGCTCGACCTCCTGCAGCGAGGTCACCAGGCGCTGGGCGTAGTTGGTGTCGCCCGAGCCCTGGCTGGCGTAGACCGGGTAGCCGCGCTCGCGGTCCCACCAGCAGAGCAGCTCGCTGTCCCAGGGCAGGTAGCCGAGGTAGGGGTCGCGGCCGAAGCTGCCTTCGCTGCCCAGGCCGTAGCGCGTGCCGGCGCGCTCGGCGGCCAGGCGCGCCTTGGCCAGGGCGGTTTCCTGGGCGCTGCCGGGGCGCTCGACTTCGCGGCTGAAGGTGCCGAAACGGTCGGTGTCGTAATCCTCGACCGCCAGCACCCGGAAGCCGCAGGCGGCCAGGGGTGCGGCCACCAGCGGCGCCTTGCCGTGACAGGTTAGGAAGGCCAGTGGCTGCATGCCGTCCCCTCAGCCGTGGACCGCGGCGAAACCGGGCGCGCCGTCGAAGTGGTAGAGGTTCTCGGTCTTGATCGGCTCGAAGCCGGCCAGGCTCAGGCGTGTCTGCAGCGCCAGCAGTTCGGCGAAGTCGATGCTCTGACCCGGCGCGGCGAGGAAGCGGCAGCGCCAGTGGTCGACGCACGAGGTCTCCGGGAAGCCGTTGGGCCAGACCTTGACCCCGCGGTTGGTGATCACCGAGAGCGCCAGGCGCGGGCTGCCGAGGGGCTGGAGCTGGGCGCCTAGGCCACTGGCGTCCGGGCGTTTCTGGTGCAGGAAGATGTCCACGCCGACCAGCTCCTTGTGCGCCGCCGGACGCTCGGCCAGCGGCTTGAGTTCGATGCGGCTGTCGTTGCGGTAATCCACCGCCTTGAGCTGCTCCGGGCGCTGGCCGAGGCGGGCGATGATGGCCTCGGCGAACTCGCGGGTGCCGAGCTTCTGCCGGCTGTGCTCGGCGTCGAAGATGTCGTAGGTGTGCAGGCCCTCTTCCAGGGTGCGCAGCCAGGCGTTGTGGATGCGCGTGGCGACTTCGCCCTGGCCGATGTGCAGGAGCATGAGGATGGCACCCTGCAACAGGCCCGAGGGGTTGGCCAGGTTCTGCCCGGCGCGGCGCGGCGCCGAGCCGTGGATGGCTTCGAACATGGCGCACTGCTGGCCGATGTTGGCCGAGCCGGCCATGCCGACGCTGCCGGCGATCTGCGCGGCGACGTCGGAGAGGATGTCGCCGTAGAGGTTGGGCATCACGATCACATCGAACAGCTCAGGCGTGTCGGCCAGCTTGGCCGCGCCTATGTCGACGATCCAGCACTCCTGCTCCAGCTCCGGGTACTCGCTGCCGATCTCGTCGAAGACCTGATGGAAGAGGCCGTCGGTGAACTTCATGATGTTGTCTTTGACGAAGCAGCTGACCTTGCGCCGACCGTGCTGGCGGGCGTATTCGAAGGCGTAGCGGACGATGCGCTCGCAGCCGGGCCGGGAGATCAGCTTGAGGCACTGGTAGACCTCGTCGCTCTGGCGGTGCTCGATGCCGGCGTAGAGGTCTTCCTCGTTCTCGCGGATGATCACCAGGTCCATGCTCGGGTGGCGGGTCGCGACGAAGGGCGCGTAGGCCACGCAGGGGCGCACGTTGGCGTAGAGGCCGAGGGCCTTGCGGGTGGTGACGTTGAGGCTCTTGTAGCCACCGCCCTGGGGGGTGGTGATCGGCGCCTTGAGGAACACCCGGGTGCGCCGCAGCGATTCCCAGGCCTCGGGGGCGATGCCGGCGCTCTCGCCGCGCAGGTAGACAGCCTCGCCGACCTCGATCACCTCGGGCGCGATCGCCGCGCCGGCGGCCTCGAGGATATCCAGGGTGGCCTGCATGATTTCCGGGCCGATGCCGTCGCCGTAGGCCACGGTGATGGGAGTCTTGTGCATGAGCAACCTCGTCGTTCTAAGTGGGCGTGGCTATTCTCGGGATTATTGCGCATTGTAGATAATCGATTTAATTGCCGATAAGCATCGTGGATGAGCAATGGAAAAACTGCGTTTTCACACCCGCCAGACCACCTTCCGCCAGTTGGAGATCTTCCGCGAGGTGGCCGAGCGCCTGAGCGTCACCGAGGCCGCCCACGCCCTGCACCTGGCCCAGTCGTCGGTCTCCAGCCAGCTCGGCAAGCTGCAGCAGGCCCTGGGCCTGAGCCTGTTCGAGCAGATCGGCAAGCGCCTGTACCTGACCGATGCCGGGCGCGAGGTGCTGCAGAGCACCCGCGAACTGTTCGGCGCCCTCGACCGCCTGGAGATGCGCCTGGGCCAGCTCAGCGGCCTGACCGCCGGCCAGCTGCGCCTGGGCGTGGTGACCACCGCCAAGTACCTGGTGCCGCGTCTGCTCGGGCCCTTCTGCCAGGCCTATCCGGGGGTCGAGGTGCAGCTCAATATCGCCAACCGTTCCGAGGTGATCCGCCGCCTGCAGGATAACCTCGACGACCTCTATGTGTTCAGCCAGCCGCCCGAGCAACTGGACCTGCAGATCACGCCGCTGGCCGACAACCCGCTGGTGGTGATCGCCCCGGCGCGTCATCCGCTGGCCGGGCGCCGTCACCTGCTGTGGGAGGATCTGGCCGCGGAGCGCTTCATCAGCCGCGAGGCCGGCTCCGGCACCCGCCGCGCCATCGAGGAGCACTTCGCCCGCTTCGGCTGGAGCCTCAAGCCGCACATGACCATCGAGAGCAACGAGGCGATCAAGGAGTCGGTGGCCGCCGGCCTGGGCATCGCCATCCTCTCGCGGCACACCCTGGTGCACACCGCTCCCGGCAATCTGGTGGAACTGGATGTGGATCAGTTCCCCATCCCCAATCGCTGGTACCTGGTGCGTTGGCGCAGCAAGCCGCTGTCGCCGGTGGCCGAGGCCTTCGCCCGCTTCGTCGCCGAGAGCCGCATCCTGCTCGAGGATGCCTAGCCTGGGGCGAGGGCAAGCCCGCGGCTGCGGTTAGAATGTGCGGCCATCCTTGCCGGACACCGCCTCATGTCGCCCGCCGTCCTCGACAGCCTCTTCGCGCACCTGCTCGCCGTCCTGGACCCGCCGCCGGCCGAGGCCCGCCGCCTGTTCCATGGCCGCGGGCGCTGCTGGCCGGGGCTCGAGCAGATCACCGTCGACTGGCTGCAGGGCGTGGTCCTGGTAGGCCTGTTCCGCGAGCCGACCGCAGACGAGCTGGCCGCCCTCAAGCGGATGCTGCTGACGCTGGCTGAGTCGCCGGCCTGGCAGGACAGCGGGGCGCGCCACCTGCTGTTGCAGCACCGCTACCTATTGGACAGCCCCAGCGAGTACCTGGTCGGCGAAGCGCTGGATCAGTGCCTGGTCACGGAAAACGGTCTGCGCTTCAAGCTGGACCTGGGGCGCAAGCAGAACACCGGCCTGTTCCTCGACATGCGTTACGGCCGCCGCTGGGTGCAGCAGCAGGCACAGGCTAAGCGGGTGCTCAACCTGTTCGCCTATACCTGCGGCTTTTCCGTGGCCGCCGTCGCCGGCGGCGCCGAGTGGGTGCTCAATCTGGACATGGCCAAGGCGGCCCTGAGCCGCGGCCGCGACAATCACCGCCTCAACGGCCATGACCTGAGCCGGGTCGGCTTCCTCGGCCACGACCTGTTCAAGTCCTGGGGCGCGCTGCGCAAGGCCGGCCCCTTCGACCTGATCATCATCGACCCGCCCTCGTTCCAGAAGGGCAGCTTCGTCCTGAGCCAGGACTACCCCAGGGTGCTGCGCCGCCTGCCCGAGCTGCTGAGCGCCGGCGGTCAGGTGCTGGCCTGCTGCAACGACCCGGCCATCGCCGCGGATTTTCTGATCGCGGCCATGGCTGGCGAGGCTCCCGGCCTGAGCTTCGTGCAGCGTCTGGACAACCCGCCGGAGTTTGCCGACCGCGACCCCGATGGCGGCCTCAAGGCGCTGGTGTTCGCGGCAGACGCCTGAGCCGAGCGCCGCCGGTCTGGCGCGGCGGCGCCGGCATTGTGCACAATCACGCCTTCTAATACTGTATGCATATACAGTTTTTGGTCGGGGTTGGATGTCATGCAGATGCCTGTGTTATCGGTCGGCAGGCGAACCGGGGGAGGGTGGCGATGGCCGCGCTGATCGCCCTGGAGGCGCTGCTGGAACAGCGGCGGCTGTGGAAGGGCCGTCAGACGGCGACGCCTGTTGCGGCGCCTGAGCCGACCGGGCATGCCGCCCTGGACGCGCTCCTGCCCACGGGCGGCTGGCCGCCGGCGGCGCTCAGCGAGATCCTCTGCGCCGCCGAGGGCTGCGGCGAACTGCGCCTGCTCTGGCCGACCCTGGCGCGCCTGAGCGCGGCCGGTGAGCGTATCGTTCTGGTGGCGCCGCCCCATGTGCCCTATGCGCCGGCCTGGCAGGCGGCAGGCATCGAGCTGCGCGCCCTGGCGCTGGTCCGGGCGAGCGGCCGCGAGGCGCTGTGGGCCGCCGAGCAGTGCCTGCGTTCGGGCAGCTGCGGCGCGCTGCTGTGCTGGCTGCCCGAGGCCGACGATCGCGCCCTGCGTCGCCTGCAGGTCGCCGCCGAGACCGACCAGACCCTGGCATTCGCCTACCGTCCGCTGACGGCCGCG
>JBFHKK010000269.1:0-4548 GCA_041595475.1 Pseudomonas sp.
GCCAGGGTCGGGGTCGGTTGCAGGCTGTCGAGTAGGCGGCAGGCGGCGGCCACGAGCTGATCGAGGTGCTCGGCCGGGCTGGCGCCCTGGGGCGAGCAGCGCCGGCAGGGGCGATAGCCGGCGGCCTCGGCGCTGGCCGCGCTGGGGTGGAAGCTGACATGTTGGCGTTTCGGCCGCCGTGCCGGGCAGCTCGGCCGGCAGTAGATGCCGGTCGAGCTCACGGCGAACACGAACTGGCCGTCGTGGTCGGCGTCGCGGGCGCAGACGGCTTGCCAGCAGCGGTCGGGGTCGAGCATAAGGCGGCTCCTCGAGCGGTTGCGCTCATTGTCCAGCCTGATGCCGCTCAGGCCAATGCCGATCACGCTTTCAAATTTTCTCGCGTCCACCGGCAGGGTAATGGTCGCCGCGGGCTGGGCGCTTGGGCGCGATTGCCGTATAAGGAGCCGCACGAGCGACATGGGCCACACAGGATCCCCGAAGCAAGCTGATGAAGACACCCAAACGTATTGAACCTTTGGTCGAGGACGGCCTGGTCGACGAAGTGATACGCCCACTGATGAGCGGCAAGGAGGCGGCGGTCTATGTGGTGCGCTGTGGCGAGGAGTTGCGCTGCGCCAAGGTTTACAAGGAAGCCAACAAGCGTGGCTTTCGCCAGGCGGTGGAGTATCAGGAAGGCCGCAAGGTGCGCAACAGCCGCGATGCACGGGCCATGGCACGCGGCTCCAAGTATGGGCGCAAGGGCCAGGAGGACGCCTGGCAGAACGCCGAGGTGGCGGCGCTGTTCCGCCTGGCCAGCGCCGGCGTGCGGGTGCCCAAGCCCTTCGACTTTCTCGAGGGCGTGCTGCTGATGGAGCTGGTCGGCGACGGCGAGGGCGGGGTGGCGCCACGCCTCAACGACGTCGACCTGCATCCGGACGACGCCCGCGAGTTCCACGCCTTCATGATCGGCGAGATCGTCAAGATGCTCTGCGCCGGCCTGGTGCATGGCGATCTCTCCGAGTTCAACGTGCTGCTCGGCCCAGAGGGGCCGGTGATCATCGACCTGCCACAGGCGGTGGATGCGGCCGGCAACAACCACGCGTTCAAGATGCTCGAGCGCGATGTCGGCAACATGGCCGCCTACTTCGGTCAGTTCGCCCCCGAACTCCGATACACCAAGTACGCCAAGGAAATGTGGGCGCTGTACCAGGCCGGCGAACTGAGCCCGGACAGCCCGCTGACCGGCGAATTCGCCGAGCCGGAGGACGCCGCCGACCTCGAGGCGGTGATGCGCGAGATCAAGGCCGCCCTGGCCGAGGAAGCGCGCCGGCAGGCGCTGCTGGATGCCGATGACGCCCCCGCTGGCGAGGAGCCGCCGCCGCCCTGGCTGCGCTGAAAACCTCAGCCGGTCGCCGCCAGCGCCTCGAGAAAGCGCTCCAGCACCAGATGCGGGCGGCGGCCCTTGCGCGTCACCGCGGCCAGGCTCTGCTCGTAGAAGCGGCTGGCGGGCTTGAGCGCGCGCAGGCGGCCCTGCTGGACCCAGGCCGCGGCATAGTGGTCGGGCAGGTAGCCGATGTAGCGCCCGGTGAGAATCAGAAAGGCCATGCCCTCGCGATCCGAGGCGCTGGCGCTGCAGTTGAGCGCCTGGTAGTGCCCCTGAATCTCGGGCGGCAGGCGGAAGGTCGGCGCCACCGCGTCCTGCGTCTCCAGGCGCTGATCCTCCAGTTGCGTATCCTCGACATAGAACAGCGGGTGGCCCACCGCGCAGTAGAGCAGCGAGCGCTCGTCGTACAGGCGTTGGTAGTCGAGCCCGGACAGGGCGCCGGCCTGGGGCACCACGCCGATGTGCAGGCGGCCGTCGAGCACCCCCTGTTCCACCTCGCTGGGCGGGGTCATGCGGATGTTGATGCGTACCTCCGGGCCCTGGGCCTTGAGCCGGGCCAGGGCGTGGGTGATGCGCATGTGCGGCACCGTCACCAGGTTGTCGGTGAGGCCGATGTTCAGCTCGCCGCGCAGGTGCTGGTGCAGGCCGTTGACCTCGGTGCGAAAGCTCTCCACAGCCCCCAGCAGTTGCAGGGTGCTCTGGTAGACCTCGCGGCCTTCCTCGGTCAGGGCGAAGCCGGCGCGGCCGCGCTGGCACAGGCGCAGGCCCAGGCGCTGCTCCAGGTCGCTCATCTGCTGGCTGATGGCCGAGCGGCCGATCCCCAGCACGCTCTCGGCGGCGGAGAAGCCGCCGGATTCGACCACGCAGCGAAACAGCTTGAGCAGGCGGATGTCGAAATCGCTGACCTGGGCGAGAGGTTCCGGGCGGCGTGTGCTCATTGTTTAGCCTGTGCTTAAGTAAAGATAAGAAATAGCAGTTTTTACTGAATCTATGCCCATGGCACCCTGAACGGCAATCGCTGCTTTAAACAAGCAGCCCTGCCGATGCTCGAGAGGTCGCCGATGAACATGCCGCAGACCGCCACGCCGTCCCTGGCCAGCCAGCTCAAGCTGGATGCCCACTGGATGCCGTTTTCCGCCAACCGTCAGTTCCAGCGCGACCCGCGCCTGATAGTCGCGGCCGAAGGCAGCTGGCTGACCGACGCCGCCGGCCGTCAGGTCTACGACAGCCTGTCGGGCCTGTGGACCTGCGGCGCCGGCCACTGCCGACCGGAGATCCAGGCGGCGGTGGCCAAGCAACTGGCGACTCTCGACTACTCGCCGGGCTTCCAGTACGGCCACCCGCTGTCGTTCAAGCTGGCCGAGCAGATCGCCGAGTTGATGCCGGAAGGCCTGGAGCATGTGTTCTTCACCGGCTCGGGCTCCGAATGCGCCGACACCGCGGTGAAGATGGCCAAGGCCTACTGGCGCCTGAAGGGCCAGCCGGCCAAGACCAAGTTTATCGGCCGCGCCCGCGGCTACCACGGGGTCAATATCGCCGGCACCAGCCTCGGCGGCATCGGCGGCAACCGCAAGATGTTCGGCCAGCTGATGGACGTCGATCACCTGCCGCACACCCTGCAGCCGCATCTGGCCTACACCCCGGGCATGGCCGAGACCGGCGGCGTCGAACTGGCCAACGAGCTGCTCAAGCTGATCGAGCTGCACGATGCCTCCAACATCGCCGCGGTCATAGTCGAGCCCATGTCTGGCTCAGCCGGGGTGCTGGTGCCGCCGGTCGGCTATCTGCAGCGCCTGCGCGAGATCTGCAGCCAGCACAACATCCTGCTGATCTTCGACGAGGTGATCACCGCCTTCGGCCGCCTCGGCACCTGGAGCGGCGCCGAGTATTTCGGCGTCACCCCGGACATCATGAACACCGCCAAGCAGATCACCAACGGTGCCATTCCCCTGGGCGCGGTGATCGCCAGCCGCGAGATCTACCAGACCTTCATGCAGCAGCCCTCGCCCGAGCACATGATCGAGTTCACCCACGGCTACACCTATTCGGCCCACCCGGTGGCCTGCGCCGCCGGCCTGGCCTCGCTGGAGCTGCTCAAGCGCGACAGCCTGCTGCAGCAGTCGGCCGAGCTGGCGCCGCGGTTCGCCAAGGCCCTGCATGGCCTCAAAGGCGCCAAGCATGTGGTCGACATCCGCAGCTGCGGCCTGGCCGGCGCCCTGCAGATCGCCGCGCGTGACGGCGACCCCGTGGTGCGCCCGTTCGAGGCCGGCATGGCCTTGTGGCAAGCCGGCTTCTACGTGCGTTTCGGCGGCGACACCCTGCAGTTCGGGCCGACCTTCAACGCCAAGATGGAGGATCTCGAGCGCCTGTTCGGCGCGGTCGGCGAGACCCTCGAACAGATTGCCTGACGGCCGACCCGGCCCCACCGAATTCGATTGACGGAGATTTCCATGAGCCACATTGCCCACCTGATCAACGGCGAGCGCATCCACGGCCAAGGCCGCAGCGCCGAGGTTTACAACCCCTCCACCGGCGAGGTCAGTGGCCAGGTCGCCCTGGCCGACCGCGCCACCGTGCAGCAGGCCATAGACGCGGCCCAGGCCGCCTTCCCGGCCTGGCGCAATACCCCGCCGGCCAAGCGCGCCCAGGTGATGTTCCGCTTCAAGCAGCTGCTCGAGCAGCACGAGGGCGAGATCGCCCGGCTGATCAGCGCCGAGCACGGCAAGACCCTGGAAGACGCCGCCGGTGAACTCAAGCGCGGCATCGAGAACGTCGAGTTCGCCTGCGCCGCGCCGCAGCTGCTCAAGGGCGAGTACAACCGCAATGTCGGGCCGAACATCGACGCCTGGACCGACCTGCAGCCGGTCGGCGTGGTCGCCGGCATCACCCCGTTCAACTTCCCGGCCATGGTGCCGCTGTGGATGTACCCGCTGGCCATCGTCTGCGGCAACTGCTTCATCCTGAAGCCTTCCGAGCGCGACCCCAGCGCCACCCTGTTTATCGCCGAACTGCTGCACGAGGCCGGCCTGCCCAAGGGCGTGCTGAACCTGGTGCAGGGTGACAAGGAGGCGGTCGATGCGCTGATCGAGGCGCCCGAAGTCAAGGCCCTGAGCTTCGTTGGCTCGACCCCGATTGCCGAGTACATCTATCGCGAGGGGACCCGCCGCGGCAAGCGCGTGCAGGCC
>JBFHKK010000270.1:0-4461 GCA_041595475.1 Pseudomonas sp.
CTTCCTGGCCCGGGTCAAGCACTGCGTGGATACCTGGGGCTACTGCACCATCGTGGCCTCCGAGGGCATCCGCAACGCCGACGGCAAGTTCGTCGCCGATGCCGGCAGCGTGGACGCCTTCGGCCATACCCAGCTGGGCGGTGTGGCTTCGACCCTGGCGAGCATGATCAAGTCGCAGCTGGGCCTGAAGTACCACTACGCGATCGCCGACTACCTCATGCGCGCCGCGCGCCACGTGGCCTCCAAGACCGACATCGAGCAGGCCTACGCGGTGGGCAAGGCGGCGGTGGAGTTCGCCGTGGCCGGCAAGGGCGGGGTGATGGTGTCCATCGTGCGCGAATCGGATGAACCCTATGTCTGGTCGGTGGGCGAGGCGCCGCTGGACCAGGTGGCCAATGTCGAGAAGACCATGCCGGCCGAGTACATCAGCGAGGACGGCTTCCATATCACGCAGGCCTGCCGCCGCTATCTGGCGCCGCTGATCGCAGGTGAGGACCACCCCCCCTACCGCAACGGGCTGCCCGCCTACGTGCAGCTCAAGAATGCGCCGGTGCCGAAGAAGACCGGTCGCACATTCGAGATTTCCTAAAGCTTTCGCTCGATCCCTTTCAGGAGTTATTCATGGGTTACGAACTGGTCGGTCCCGGCAGCAAGGCGCCGGACGAAGTCAACGTCATCATCGAGATCGCCGCCCACGGCGAGCCGGTCAAGTACGAGGTGGACAAGGAGAGCAACATGCTTTTCGTCGACCGCTTCATGAACGTGGCGATGCACTATCCGGGCAACTACGGCTTCATCAACCAGACCCTGTATGACGACGGCGACCCGGTCGACGTGCTGGTCATCTCCCCTTACGACATCGTGCCGGGCTGCGTGGTCAAGTGCCGGCCGGTGGCGGTGCTGATGACCGAGGACGAATCGGGCCTGGACGCCAAGATCCTGGCGGTGCCGACGGACAAGGTCTCGCTGGACTTCTACAAGGACTGGCAGGATCTGGACGACGTGCCGGAGCGGCTGCGCAAGAAGATTTCCCACTTCTTCGAGCATTACAAGGACAACGAAGGCGGCAAGTGGGTGAAGATCGCCGGCTGGTACGGCGTGGATCGGGCCAAGGAAGAAATCCGCAAGTCGATGGAGGCCTACCAGCCCGGGTCCTGAGCCATCCAGCGTGATGGCGGGGGCTCGTCGGTGAGCCCCCGGTCCGCCGCAGCCGCCTGCCGTGCGGCGGCAGCCCGCCCGTGGCCCGTGCCGCCATGCTGAATTTCACCAATGTCTCCCTGCGCCGCGGGCCGCGCCTGCTGCTCGAGGGCTTTTCCCTCACGGTCTACCCCGGGCAGCACCTGGGGATCGTCGGCCGCAATGGCACGGGCAAGTCCAGCCTGCTGGCCCTGATCCAGGGCGAGATCAGCCCCGATGCGGGCGAATTCAGCATGCCGCGCCATCTGCGCCTGGCCCATGTGCGTCAGGACACGCCGGCGCTGGCGCAAAGCGCGCTGGATTTCGTGCTCGATGGTGACAGTCACTGGCGGGCGCTGAATCAGGAACTGGCCGAGGCCGAGCGAGCCGGCGACGGCGCCCGGCTTGCCGCCCTGCACGAGCGCCTGCACGCCATCGACGGCTACACCGCGCCGGCCCGGGCGGCCCGCCTGCTGTATGGCCTGGGTTTCTCCAGCGGGGACGAACAGCGCGCCGTCAGGGAGTTTTCCGGTGGCTGGCGCATGCGCCTGAATCTGGCCCAGGCCCTGATGTGCCCCTCCGAGCTGCTGCTGCTGGACGAGCCCACCAACCACCTCGACCTGGACGCGGTGCTCTGGCTGCAGGGTCATCTGGCCGCCTATCCCGGCACCCTGCTGCTGATCTCGCATGACCGGGACTTCCTCGACGCGGTGACCAGCCATACCCTGCACTTCGAGCGCGGCCAGGCCACCGTCTACACCGGCAACTACAGCAGCTGCGAGCAGCAGCGGGCCGAGCGCCTGTCCCAGCAGGCCTCGCAGTATCAGGCGGAGTTGCGCCGCGCCCAGCAACTGCAGGCCTTCATCGACCGCTTCCGGGCCAAGGCCAGCAAGGCCCGTCAGGCGCAGAGCCGGATCAAGCAGCTGAACAAGATGCAGATCAATGCGCCGGCGCACTGGGAAGATCCCTTCCGCTTCGAATTCGCCACCCCCGAGCGCCTGCCCAGCCCCCTGCTCAAGCTGGAGCATCTGCGGGTGGGCTACGACGACAAGATCCTGATCGATGACTTCAGCCTGAGCATCGAGCCGGGTGACCGGCTGGGCCTGCTGGGTCGCAACGGCGCCGGCAAATCCACCCTGCTGCGCAGCCTGGCCGGCCTGCAGGCCTCGCTGGGCGGCAAATACCAGGCGGATCGACAGTTGCGCATCGGCTACTTCGCCCAGCACCAGCTGGACAGCCTGAAGCTGGAGGACAGCTGCATGGCGCATCTGCAGCGCCTGAACCCCGAGGCCCGGGATCAGGAACTGCGCGACTTTCTCGGTGGCTTCGACTTCCATGGCGACCGGGTATTCGAGCCCATCGCGCCTTTCTCCGGCGGTGAAAAGGCCCGTCTGGCCCTGGCCCTGCTGGTCTACCAGCAGCCCAATCTGCTGCTGCTGGATGAGCCCACCAACCATCTCGACCTGGAGATGCGCCATGCGGTGGAACTGGCCCTGCAGGACTTTGCCGGCGCGGTGCTGCTGATCTCGCATGACCGCCATCTGATGACCAGCTGCTGTGACGAGCTGTGGCTGGTGGATGATGGCGCCTGCGCTGCCTTCGACGGGGATCTGGACGATTACGCCCGCCATCTGAAGGAGCGCCTGCGGCGCGAGGATGCCGAGGCGGCCGCCACTGAAAACGCGCCGGCCCGGGTCTCCGCCAAAGATCAGCGGCGCGAGGCGGCCCGGGCCCGGGAGCAGCAGAAGCCGCTACGCGATGCGCTGCGCCGGCTGGACCGGGAGATGGCGCAACTTGAAGCGCGTCTGGCGCAGTGCGAAGAGGAGCTGGCCGACCCGACCCTGTACCAGCGCGACGCCGCCCGCGCCGCCGAGCTGGCCCGCAGCCAGGGCGAGGCGCGCAAGCGCCTGGATCAGGTCGAGCATGAGTGGCTGGAGCTGAGCGAGCAGCTGCAGGGCTGAGGCGGCGCTCAGAGCGGCAGGCCGGAATCCGCCTTGATCTCCTCGATCACCATGTAGGTGTGGGTCTGCGCCACCCCGGGCAGGTCCACCAGCTTGCCCAGCACCTCGCGATAGGCCTGGAAGCTGGCGATGCGCAGCTTGACCAGATAATCGAAGCCGCCGGCCAGCATCTGGCATTCGGCCACTTCCGGCAGTTCCACCACGGCCTCGCGGAAATGCGCGAACACGTCGCTGGTGGTGCGGGTCAGGGTCACCTCGACGAAGGCGGTGGTGCCGAACTGCAGGCGCGCCGCGTCCAGGCGGGCGTGATAGCCGAGGATGTAGCCCGCCGACTCCAGGCGCCGGACCCGCTCCAGACAGGGACTGGGGCTGAGATTGACCCGGCGCGCCAGTTCCACATTGGGCAGGCGGGCATCCGCCTGCAGCTCGCGCAGGATGGCCCGGTCGATGCGATCCAGGGCGCGTTCGGCAGAAGGTTGCGGCATGAAGTTTGGCGTGTGTCGATTGATGCAGAATATTATTCTGCATAACTCCGAAATGAGCCAAATTATTCTGATGGAAGAAGCCTAGAATCTGCGCTCTCCAGGAGAATCGAGATGCTGACTGACAGGCCCATTCCCCCGGCGGATGCGCTGCGTGAAGCGATGCGCCGCGACTGGCTGGCTGACGAGGAAAGCGTGCTGCGCCCGCTGCTGCCGCTGGCCGACATCGGCGCGGCCGCGCGGTCCACCGCCCAGGCACTGGCGCGCGATCTGGTGGGTCGGCTGCGCGCCGCCCAGCAGGGCAAGGGCGGGGTCGACGCCCTGCTCAACGAGTTCTCCCTCTCCACCGAGGAGGGGGTCGTGCTGATGTGCCTGGCCGAGGCCCTGCTGCGGGTGCCCGATGCGCACACCGCCGATGCCCTGATCCGGGACAAGCTGCAGGGCGGCAACTGGTCCAGTCACCTGGGCCAGAGCGAGTCGATCTTCGTCAATGCCTCGGCCTGGGCGCTGCTGTTCACCGGCAAGATGGTGAATTACAGCGATGCCCAGCAGCGCGCCATGCACGGCACCCTCAAGCGGGCCGCCGGCCGGCTGGGCCAGCCGGTGATCCGCCGCGCGGTGCGCCGGGCCATGGCCATCATGGGCGATGTCTTCGTCATGGGGCGCAACATCGAGGCCGCGATGGAGCGGGCCAGGCGGCAGGAGGCACGCGGCTACCGTTATTCCTATGACATGCTGGGCGAGGGGGCGCGCACGGCGGCCGCTGCGGAAGAGTATTTCCAGGCCTATCAGGACGCGATCGACGCGATAGGACGGCGGCAGGCCGGGCGCGGGCCGGAAGC
>JBFHKK010000271.1:0-4432 GCA_041595475.1 Pseudomonas sp.
CCACCTCGCGCAACCGGGCCAGGTTCAGCTTGCGCTTGCCGAACGCCAGCAGCATGGCGCCCAAGGCGCCGAGGGCGGCCGCTTCGGTGGGGGTGGCGTAACCGGCGAGGATCGAACCGAGCACCGCGGCGATCAGCAACAGCGGCGGCAGCAGGGCGCCGCACAGTTTGCCCCATTCGATCGGCCCCAGTTCCTCCTGGGGCAGGGCCGGCAGCTTCTTTGGCCGCAGCACGGCGACGCCGACGATGTAGAGGATGTACAGGCCGACCAGCAGCAGGCCGGGCAGCAGCGCACCGACGAACAGATCGCCGACCGAGACGGTCTTCGGCGAGAAGATGCCCATCTTCAGCTGGGCCTGCTGGTAGGCGCTGGACATCACGTCGCCGAGCAGCACCAGGACGATCGAGGGCGGAATGATCTGCCCCAGGGTGCCGGTCGCCGCCAGGGTGCCGGTGCAGATGGCCGGGTCGTAGCCGCGCCGCAGCATGGTCGGCAGGGCCAGCAGGCCCATGGTCACCACTGTGGCGCCGACGATGCCGGTGCTGGCGGCGAGCAGGGCGCCGACCACGCACACCGAAATCGCCAGGCCGCCGCGCAGGGTGCCGAACAGCCGCGACATGGATTCCAGCAGGTCCTCGGCGACCCGGGATTTTTCCAGCATCACGCCCATGAACACGAACAGTGGCACCGCCAGCATGGTCTGGTTGTTCATGATGCCGAACAGGCGGTTGGGCAGCGCGCTCAGATAGCCGGCGTCGAAGGTGCCAGTCAAAGCGCCAATGCCGGCGAAGATCAGCGATACCCCGCCGAGGGTGAAGGCCACCGGGAAACCGGCCATCAGCGCCAGGCAAATGAATACGAACAGCAGAATCGCCATCAGCTCAGCCATGCTTGACCCCCGACTCCGATTGGCCGCCGATCAGCAGGTAGAACGCCTTGATCAGGTCGGCCAGACCTTGCAGGGCCAGACTCAGCACCAGCAGCAGGATGATGCTTTTCTGCAGGTAGACGAACTTGAGGCCACCCGATTCGCTGGAGGCCTCCAGGGTGGCCCAGGCGTTGATCACGTAATCCCAGCTGACCCAGCCGAGGTAGAGGCAAACCGGCAGCAGCAACAGCAGGTTGCCGAGCAGTTCCACCAGCGCCCGGCGGCGTGTGCTGAACTGCTGATAGAAGATGTCCACCCGCACATGGGCATTGCGGATCAGGCACCAGGCCGAGGCGCCCATGAACACCAGGGCGTGGGCATAGAGCACCGCCTCCTGCAGGGCGATGGCGCCGATGCCGAAACCGTAGCGCAGCACCACGACTACGGCGGTGCCTATCACCAGAAACAGCGTCAGCCAGGCGCAACCCTGACCCAGATGCGTATTGAGCGCATCTATTCCGCGAGCGAGGCGAAGCGCGGGGGGCGGCGTGTCGGACATTGGCAGTCCTTCTTGTAAGGGAATGGGCGAGACAGGCGAGCGGCCGATTCTAGGCAGGCCTGCATTCATGCAGCAATGCCACTACAACTTTAGTCGCATCTACTAGGCTAGAGGATCACCACCCCCTTATTTTACTCAGGCGTGGTTTGGCGCCAGCGCGTCGGGTGTCAGGCCAAAACAAGAAGAAGGAGTGATGCATGAAACGTCGTCAGATTCTCGCCGCGGCCGGAGTGAGCCTGGCCGCCGGCGCCCTGGCCGGTTGCAACAAGGAAGCGGACAGCGCGGCCAAGCCCCAGGCCGCCGGTGCGTCCGAGACCTTCAACTGGAAGATGGTGACCTCCTGGCCGAAGAACTTCCCCGGCGTCGGGGTTGGAGCCGAGCGCTTCGCCAAGCTGGTCGAGCAGATGAGCAACGGCCGCCTCAAGGTCAAGGTCTATGCCGCCGGCGAGCTGGTGCCGGCGCTGGAGGTGTTCGATGCGGTGTCCCGCGGCACCGCCGAAATGGGTCACGGCGCACCCTACTACTGGAAGGGCAAGGTGCCGGCCGCGCAGTTCTTCTGCGCCCTGCCGTTCGGCCCCAATGCCCAGGAAATGAACGCCTGGCTGCACAAGGGCGGCGGCATCGAGCTCTGGGAGGAGGTCTACAAGCCGTTCGGCGTGCTGCCCATGGCCTGTGGCGCCACCGGCGTGCAGACGGCTGGCTGGTTCAACAAGGAAATCAACTCGGTCGAGGACTTCAAGGGCCTGAAGATGCGCACCCCGGGCCTGGGCGGCGAGGTGCTGACCAAGATGGGCGGCACCGTGGTCAACATGCCGGCCGGGGAGATCTTCACCGCCCTGCAGACCGGCGCGATCGATGCCACTGAGTGGATAGGCCCGTACAACGACCAGGCCCTGGGCCTGCACAAGGCGGCCAAGTACTACTACACCCCGGGCTGGCAGGAGCCCAACGTGACCTTCGAGCTGGACGTCAATCTCAAGGCCTGGGAAACCCTGCCGGCCGATCTGCAGGCCATCGTCCGGGCCGCCGCCCGCGACGTCAATGGCGACATGCTCGACGACTATAACGCGCGCAACATGGAGGCCCTGGAGCAGCTCAAGGCCGAGGGGGTGGAGGTGCGCAGCTTGCCGGACGAGGTGCTGGCCAGGCTCAAGGAAGTGGCCGGCGAGGTGGTCGATGCCAGCGCCGCGGCCGATCCCACGGCGGCCAAGGTCTGGGCCCAGCAGAAGGCCTATCTGCAGCGGCTCTACGACTATGCCGAGGTCGCGGAGAAGAAGATCTACGAGATTCGCGGCTGATCAGCGTTGCCTAATGAGGACGCCGGCTCCCAGAGCCGGCGTCCTTGTCTGCGGCGCACGTCTGGCGCCGGCGGCTACTTGCGCCGCGCCGGCACCGGGCGGGTGCGACCGCTGCCGTCGATGGCGACGAAGACGAAGACCGCTTCTGTGACCTTGCGCCAGTCGCTGGACAGCGGGTCGTCACTCCAGACCTCGACCAGCATCTTGATCGAGCTGCGGCCGACCTCCAGCGCCTGGGTATAGAAGGACAACTGCGCGCCCACGGCCACCGGTACCAGAAAGGCCATGCGATCGATCGCCACCGTGGCCACGCGGCCGCCGGCGACCTTGCTGGCCATGGATGTGCCGGCCAGATCCATCTGCGAGACCAGCCAGCCGCCGAAAATATCGCCGAAACCATTGGTTTCGCGCGGCAGGGCGATGATCTGCAGGGCCAGGTCGCCTTGCGGGTTGGGGTCATCCTGTTCGAATTCGTTCATCGCTCACTCGCCTTGCGGGGTATTTGTTTTTATGGGCGCCCGCTCCGCGGACAGACGGCCGGCGCAGTATAACGGCTGACCGAAAAAAGCGGACAGGCGGAAAAAATGCGTCTACGGTCATCTAACTGTCACATTTGATTCATAGAGTATTCACACGGCCTAAAGATACTGGGGCCCGTTCCAACCAATACGACTTTCAGGAGCAAGGCATGAAACTCAAGCGTTTGATGGCGGCCATGACCTTCGTCGCCGCTGGCGTCACCACCGCCACCGCGGTTGCCGCTGTCGATCCGGCTCTGCCGACCTACGAAAAGACTTCGGGTGTTTCGGGCAACCTGTCGAGTGTCGGCTCCGACACCCTGGCCAACCTCATGACCCTGTGGGCCGAGGAATTCAAGAAGACCTACCCGAGCGTCAACGTGCAGATCCAGGCCGCCGGCTCCTCCACCGCGCCGCCCGCGCTGGCCGAAGGCACCGCCAATATCGGCCCGATGAGCCGGCCGATGAAGGACAACGAGCTGCAGGCCTTCGAAAGCAAGTACGGCTACAAGCCGACCGCGGTTCCGGTGGCGGTCGACGCCCTGGCGGTGTTCGTGCACAAGGACAACCCGATCAAGTCGCTGGACATGGCGCAGATCGACGGCATCTTCTCCGCCACCCGCCTGTGCGGCGGCAGCAATGCCAAGACCTGGGGCGACCTGGGCCTGGGCAGCGACTGGGCCAACAAGCCGATCCAGCTGTTCGGCCGCAACTCGGTCTCCGGCACCTACGGCTACTTCAAGGAAGCCGCGCTGTGCAAGGGCGACTTCAAGGGCAACGTCAACGAGCAGCCGGGTTCGGCCTCGGTGGTGCAGTCGATCTCCAGCACCCTGAACGCCATCGGCTACTCGGGCATCGGCTACAAGACCGCCAGCGTACGGGCCCTGCCGCTGTCGAAGAAGGGCGGCGAAGCCTACGAGGCGACCCCGGAGAACGCCCTGGCCGGCAAATACCCGCTGTCGCGTTACCTGCTGGTCTACATCAATAAGGCGCCGAACAAGCCGCTGAGCCCGCTGGAGGCCGAGTTCGTCAAGCTGGTGCTGTCCAAGCAGGGTCAGGAAGTGGTGGTCAAGGACGGTTACATCCCGCTGCCGAGCAAGGTGGTCGAGAAGACCCTCAAGGATCTGGGCCTCTAAGCACTCGCCGATCGCGGCAAGGACGCTTAAACTGCGCGGCGACGCCCGCCTCC
>JBFHKK010000272.1:0-4364 GCA_041595475.1 Pseudomonas sp.
GATAAAGCCAGTCCCAGCGGTTTGCTGCTGGCCGGGAGCGATCCCAAGCGCTCATTTGCCGAGACCTTGTTGCAGCGCTTCGGTTCTATCAATGCCCGGCCGGATCCTCTCAATCGCTGCACCACGGCCTGTTACCGGCCAGGCGTCGACCTGGAATTGCAGGCGGCGGAAAGGGCGCTGAGCCGGCTGGTGAGCAAGCCGGCCGGCCGACTCAAGGTGATTCAGCGCTTGCCGGAAGCGACCATGCTGCGCATCGAATTGGCCGGTGGTCGGCGCGAGGTCTACAGCCTGCTGCGCAACCGCGCCCACAGCAATGTCGCCTTCATGCTCGGCGAGGCACTGCGCCACCAGCCGCTGCGCGATACGCTGACCCTCTATCCGGGGGTGCTGAGCAGTTATCCCAACTTCATCTTCGCGCTCAGGGCGGCAGAGGTCCCTGCTTTCGTCGGCGCGCTGGAGCGAGCCGAGGACGGGGCGGGCGAGCGCTTCGAGGCGATCGTCGAGCGCTGGGGCATCCGCCGCAGCCATCCTCTGTTCTGGGATTATTTCCACGATCTGGCGCGCCACATCGGAGAAACCGATGCGGTCGAGGCCGGCGTGCTCGACCTGAACCGCTACGAAAACCTCTAGCTCGGCAGCTCGGTCGATCCGCGTCCACAAGCGACGCTTGGGCGCGTTACGCGCCGTCTTGTCGTCGGCGCCCGGGCCTCAGCGAACCACCAGGACCGAGGCGTCAGAATGGGCGGCAAAGTAGCCGGCGTTCGAGGCGAAGATATGTTCGGCCATGCCCGGGACATGGGAGGCCATCACCACCAGGTCCGCGCGGTGTTCCTTGGCCGCCTTGAGCAGGGTTCTGTCCAGATCGACCGCCGGGTCGGTGCAGATGTAGGCGGCACTGGTGAATTTGCTCAGGCCGTACTTGCTCGCCTGATCCTGGCTGAACTGCTCCATCTTGGCGCTGAACTCCTTGGGATTGTGGGCCACCGCGCCGGGGGTATTGGCCGAAACGCCGACGTAGCAGACCGGGAGGTCATAGAGCTTGGCCAGGTCGGCTGCGGTTTTCAGGGCCTTCTCCAGGCGCTCGACATGGGTCAGGTCGACGGGAATCATAATTTGCTGAAACATCAGGCTACTCCTCATCCGAGATGGGCGTTCTGGGGGCTCAGGCAGGCGCCGGTTCACCTGTCAGTATTGCAGGTGTTTGCCGAATCTGCGGCGGCGAGCCGGTGGCTCCTTCGGCGAGTACGTCGCAGGCGGCGCTCACGCAGCTGCCTGGGAGCGCTGTGGGTTGAGCTACAGGCGCTTATCCGACTCAATTACTCGGCTTTGTCCGGGCGCGGGGGTTGGCGTACACTGGCGGCACGTTTGCGAGGAGTTGCCATGAGCACCATTACCATTACCGACGCTGCCCACGACTATCTGGCTGACCTGCTGAGCAAGCAGAGCACCCCGGGCATCGGCATTCGCATCTTCATCACCCAGCCGGGCACCCAGTACGCGGAAACCTGCATCGCCTACTGCAAGCCGGGGGAGCAGAAAGCCGAGGACAGGGCGCTGGCGCTGGCCAGCTTCACCGCCTGGATCGATGCCGTGAGTGAGCCCTTTCTCGAAGAGGCCGTGGTGGACTACGCCACCGACCGCATGGGCGGCCAGCTGACCATCAAGGCGCCGAACGCCAAGGTGCCGATGGTCAACGAAGACAGCCCGATCAACGAGCGCATCAACTACTACCTGCAGACCGAAATCAACCCGGGGTTGGCCAGCCATGGCGGCCAGGTCACCCTGATCGACGTGGTCGACGACGGTGTCGCCGTATTGCAGTTCGGTGGTGGCTGTCAGGGCTGTGGCCAGGTCGACCTGACCCTCAAGGAGGGCATCGAGAAGACCCTGATGGCACGGATTCCGGAGCTCAAAGGCGTGCGCGACGTGACCGACCACAGCAACCGGGAAAACGCCTACTACTGAGTCGCAGCTGCTGGAGCGGCCGCAGGGTTGCTTCGCTACTGAAGCCGGCGGCCAGGTGCGACAGGTAACACCGCCCTGTTATGCTCGCGCTACGGCCGCTACGCCGGCCTTCTTCCACCGCTTGAGAGTTCTTGGCCTTGTCGATTTCTTCGCTGCTGGTGTGTGATGACTCCAATATGGCGCGCAAGCAACTGGTCCGTGCCCTGCCGGCCGATTGGCCGGTCAGCGTGGTGCAGGCGTGCAACGGGCGCGAGGGCATAGAAGCGATTCGCAAGGGCGGTATCGGCCTGGTGCTGCTCGACCTGACCATGCCGGAGATGGACGGCTACGAGGTGCTGGCGGCCATCCGTGCCGAGGGTCTGCAGACCAAGGTCATAGTGGTCTCCGGCGACGTTCAGGAACAGGCGGTGGAGCGGGTCATGAACCTGGGCGCCCTGGCCTTCCTGCGCAAGCCGGTGGAGCCCGATCTGCTCAAACGCACCCTGACCGATCTGGGCCTCTTGGGCGGAGCCCGGGCGGCGACGCCGGTGCCGCGCCAGGATATCGGCCCGAGCGTGCAGTTTCGCGATGCCTTTCGCGAGGTGATCAACGTCGCCATGGGGCAGGCAGCGGCGTTGTTGGCCCGCCTGCTCGGGGTGTTCGTGCGCCTGCCGATTCCCAACGTGAACATTCTCGAGGTCGGCGAATTGCACATGGCCCTGGCCCATGCCCAGGGCGGCGAGCAGGTCTCGGCGATCTGCCAGGGCTATATCGGCAGCGGCATCGCCGGCGAGGCGCTGTTGATCTTCCACGACTCGGAGATCGACGACATGGCCAAGCTGATGCGCTGGCAGCCGGCCGATCAGGCGGCCGAGCGCGAGATGCTGCTGGATTTGGCGAGCATCCTGATTGGCGCCTGCCTGAGCGGCATCGCTGCGCAACTCGATGTCAGCTTTTCCCAGGGCCATCCGGTGGTGCTGGGCCAGCACTCGCCCATCGACGAGCTGATCCGGGTCAATCAGCAGCGCTGGAAGAAGACCCTGGCGGTCGAACTCAGTTACAGCCTGGAAGGCCACAACATTCACTTCGACCTCTTGCTGCTGTTCACCGAGGACTCGGTGGCCAGGCTATCCCACAAAACTGCCTATTTGATGAGCTGAACATGACGTCATCGCTCGATCTCAACGAATTCCACTGGCTGATGGCGATCGTCCAGAGCATCGATGTCGGGGTGGTGGTGCTGGACGCCGAATACCGCGTCGAGGTCTGGAACAGCTTCATGGAGAATCATTCGGGTCGCCAGCCCAGCGAAGTGCATCAGCAGTCCTTTTTCAGCGTGTTCCCCGAAATCGATGAAACCTGGTTCCGCCACAAGCTCGAGACGGTCACCCTGCTCGGCACACCGGCGTTCACCATCTGGGAGCAGCGTCCCTATCTGATGCGTTTCAAGACCTACCAGCCGATTACCGGCCGGGAAGATCACATGTACCAGAATGTCACCCTGATGCCGCTGCGAGCGACCAACGGCTCGGTCGGGCATATCTGCGTGATCATCTACGATGTCACCGAGGTGGCGGTCAACAAGCGCCAGCTGCAGTCGGCCAACCTCGAATTGCAGCGTCTGTCCAGCACCGACCGACTCACCGGTCTGTTCAACCGCGGCCACTGGGAAGAGGGCTTGCGCCATGCCTACGCGCGGCACAAACGCTACGGCGCCATGGCCGCGCTGGTGATGTTCGATATCGATCATTTCAAGAAGGTCAATGACACCTATGGCCACCAGGCCGGTGACAAGGTGATCCAGGGGGTCGCGCGTTTGGTGCGGGCACAGGTGCGCGACAGCGACATCGCCGGGCGCTACGGCGGCGAGGAGTTTGCCGTGCTTATGCCGGACACCAGCGCCGAAGGCGCCAAGCTGTTCGCCGAGCGTCTGCGCCTGGCGGTGGAGGCAATGCGCATCGAGCATGACGGCGTGCCCATCCCGGTCACCATCAGCCTGGGTGTCGCCGATCTGAGTGGCCCAAGCAACGACTACCAGCAGTTCATCGAATGGGCCGACCATGCGCTCTATGCGTCCAAGAAAGGCGGACGCAACCGTACCTCGCTGCACCAGACATTGGCCTAAAAACGCTTCTCTTCGACCCGTGGGCCAGGGCTGAGAGGGGCGCCATCGATCCGCTTAGGTCGTTTTGGCGATTCGCGCGCGGACTCGATTTTCTGAGTGCTAGTTAGCCGTACAGCGGAAGCGGCGGTGGGGTATTCGGAAAAAGAGGGGTTGCCCGACCCCATGAGCGCCCCGCTGCGTTTTAATGAAGCACTGCTGATCGCCGATCGCGCCTTCAAACCCTTTCAATGTGTGGCCTGGTCACCGCAGGACGGTACCGGCGAGCTGAATCTGACGGTCATCGACCGCACCAGTA
>JBFHKK010000273.1:0-4344 GCA_041595475.1 Pseudomonas sp.
CTGCCGGCCTTCATGAGCTTTCTCGCCTGGAACGAGCTGCCCTGGTACTGGTACGGCACCTCGAGCTTTCTCTGGGCCCTGTGCCTGGTGGTGCTGGCGCCGGGCCTGCTGGCCCTGGTGTTCGGCTTCTTCGCCTTCCGCTCGCGGATCAAGGGCGTGTACTTCTCGATCATGACCCAGGCCCTGACCTTCGCCGGCATGCTCTTGTTCTTTCGCAACGAGACCGGCTTCGGCGGCAACAACGGCTTCACCGGCTTCACCCGCATCCTCGGCTTCGACATCACCGCGCCGGGCACCCGCGCCGCCCTCTTCGCCTGTACCGTGCTGCTGCTGGTCGCCAGCCTGCTGCTCGGCTTCCGGCTGGCGCGCAGCAAGTTCGGCCGGGTTCTGACCGCCCTGCGCGATGCCGAGAACCGCCTGATGTTCTGCGGCTACGACCCGCGCGGCTACAAGCTGTTCATCTGGGTCTTGAGCGCGGTGCTGTGCGGTCTGGCCGGCGCCCTCTACGTGCCCCAGGTCGGCATCATCAATCCCAGCGAGATGTCGCCGACCAACTCCATCGAGGCGGCGGTGTGGGTCGCCCTCGGCGGGCGCGGCAGCCTGATCGGCCCGCTGCTCGGCGCCGGTCTGGTCAACGGCATGAAGAGCTGGTTCACCGTGGCCCTGCCCGAATACTGGCTGTTCGCCCTGGGCGCGCTCTTCATCGTCGTCACCCTGTTCCTGCCCAAGGGCCTGATCGGTCTGCTGAAGAAGGAGAAGGCCCAATGAGCGCCATTCCCAGCCAGCAAAGCCTGCCCGCCGCCCTGCGCGCGGAGCATCCGGACACCAGCCGGCGGGTCGGCAAGCGCGTCAATGTGCGCCACGGCACCATCCTGACCCTGGAAGACATCAGCGTCAGCTTCGATGGTTTCAAGGCCCTGAACGACCTGACCCTGTACATCGGCGTCGGCGAACTGCGCTGCATCATCGGCCCCAACGGCGCCGGCAAGACCACCCTGATGGACGTGATCACCGGCAAGACCCGCCCCGACCGGGGCATCGCCTACTTCGGCGAGCAATACGACCTGACCGCCATGAGCGAGGTCGAGATCGCCCAGGCCGGGATCGGCCGCAAGTTCCAGAAGCCCACGGTATTCGAGGCCTTGAGCGTGTTCGAGAACCTCGAGCTGGCGCAGAAGACCGACAAGTCGGTGTGGGCCAGCCTGCGCGCCAGCCTGACCGGCGAGCAGCGCACGCGCATCGACGAGGTGCTCGAGACCATCAAGCTGGAAGGCGCGCGCCAGCGCCCGGCCGGGCTCTTGTCCCATGGCCAGAAGCAGTTCCTCGAGATCGGCATGCTGCTGGTCCAGGAGCCGCACCTGCTGCTGCTCGACGAGCCGGTGGCGGGCATGACCGATGCCGAGACCGAGTTCACCGCCGAGCTGTTCAAGTCCCTGGCGCGCCAGCACTCGCTGATGGTGGTCGAGCACGACATGGGCTTCGTCGGCTCGATCGCCGACCATGTCAGCGTGCTGCACCAGGGCAGCATCCTGGCCGAAGGCAGCCTGGAAGAGGTGCAGGCCAACGAGCGGGTGATCGAGGTCTACCTGGGTCGCTGAACAACAGGCTTAGCCGGCGGGCGCGGGGCGCCCCAAACCAAGGAACATTGCAGATGCTGCAAGTCGAACACCTTCACCAGTACTACGGCGGCAGCCATATCCTGCGCGGGCTGTCGTTCCAGGCCAAAGTCGGCGAGGTCACCTGCCTGCTCGGGCGCAACGGGGTGGGCAAGACCACCCTGCTCAAGTGCCTGATGGGCCTGATCCCGGCCAAGGAAGGCAGCGTGACCTGGGATGAGCGCACCATCACCACGCTCAAGCCGCACCAGCGGGTCCAGGCCGGCATCGCCTATGTGCCCCAGGGCCGGGAGATCTTCGGCCGCCTCAGCGTGGAAGAGAACCTGCTGATGGGACTGTCGCGTTTCCCCGCCAAGGACGCCAAGGGGGTGCCCGAGTTCATCTACGAGCTGTTCCCGGTGCTGCGCGAGATGAAGCAGCGCCGCGGCGGCGACCTCTCCGGCGGCCAGCAGCAGCAGCTGGCCATCGGCCGCGCCCTGGCCAGCCGCCCGCGCCTGCTGATCCTCGACGAACCGACCGAGGGCATCCAGCCTTCGGTGATCAAGGAGATAGGCGCGGTCATCAAGCAACTGGCCGCCCGCGGCGACATGGCCATACTGCTGGTCGAGCAGTTCTACGACTTTGCCGCCGAACTGGCCGACCAGTATCTGGTGATGGCCCGCGGTGAGATCATCCAGCAGGGCCGCGGCCAGGCCATGGCCGCCGACGGGGTGCGCGGGCTGGTGGCCATCTGATGCCTTGGCCCCGCTGAGGGCCTGGCTGGCGATTGGCGGCGTGGCGATGACGCGCGGCCAAATCACCAGAGTCCACCTGCAGCACCCATTCCTGACCGTCCAAGCCCCCGGCATGCCGGCTGCCTGCCTCAGCCGGCCGACCCTTGGTCCCCACGACCGCCGTGCCTGCGCTGCGGCGCTTGCCGGCGCGCGTCCGGCCTGCCACATTGGCGCAGCGGCCAGCGAGGCAACGCCCCTGCCCGGCTCGGTAGCCGTTCGCGCAACGGCTAAGATTGTCTTAACCCGATCAGCAGTCAGAAGGTCAGTTACATCATGGGCGCAGCCTGGCAGTCCGATGCAGAGCAGAAGGCCCTTCCATCGGCGCCGCTGGCGGCGCTGCAGTCACGACCATCCCGGCTCAGGCGCCTGCTGCAGCTCATCGGCGGTTTGCTGCTGTTGCTGCTGGTCGTGGCCGTTGCCCTGCTCGTGGCCTTCGAGCTGCGCACCTCGCACTTTCAGGCCCGCTATGTCAGCCAGTACGCCGAGCGCCTGAGCTATCGCGTCGAGCCCGGGCCGAGCCCGTCGATCCTGTTTCCGCAGCATGGCCCCTTCGACAAGCGCCTGGGCTATGCCTACCTGCCGACGATGCTCGAGCGCCTGCAGCAGCGTGACTTCGAGATCCTGCAGCAGGCGCGCTTCTCCCCGGCGCTGATGGATTACAGCCAGCGCGGATTCTTCCCCCCCTACCCGGAGAAGGTCCAGGCCGGGCTGAGCATCAGCGATTGCCGCGGCACGCCCTTCTACCAGTTTCGCTACCCGCAACAGCGCTACCCCAGCTTCGCGGCCATCCCGCCCCTGGTGGTGGGCAGCCTGCTGTTCATCGAGAACCGCTATCTGCTCGACCCCGAGCGGCCCATGGCCAATCCGGCGGTGGACTGGCCGCGCTTCGCCATGGCCGCCTGGTCCCAGCTGGGCAAGGCGCTGGATGTGCAGGACCAGTCGAGCGGCGGCAGCACCCTGGCCACGCAGGTGGAGAAGTACCGCCACTCGCCCAACGGGCTGACCCACTCGGCCACGGAAAAGCTGCGACAGATGGTCTCGGCCAGCGTGCGCGCCTACCAGGATGGCCCCAACACCGAGGCCGCGCGCCAGCGCATCGTGCGCGACTACCTCAACAGCGTGCCGCTCTCGGCCGCCCCCGGCCACGGCGAGGTGCACGGCCTGGCCGACGGCCTGCGCATCTGGTTCGGCGCCGACTTCGAGCGGGTCAACCGTCTGCTCGACCCGGCGCGCTCGCCCGACGCCAGCATGGCCGAGCGCGGCCTGGCCTTGCGCCAGGTGCTGGCACTGATGATCGCCCAGCGCCGCCCCTCCTATTACCTGGCCCAGGGCCGCGCGGAGCTGGACGAGTTGATCGATAGCCATATCCGCCTGCTCGCCGGTGGCGGCCTGATCGATATGCCGCTGCGCGATGCCGCCCTGGCCCGGCGCCTCGAGTACCGCGACTGGCACCTGCAACCGACCCTGCAGACCATCGACAGCGACAAGGGCATTCGGGTCGCCCGCGCCCGCCTCTCCAGCCTGCTCAACATGCCGCTGTACGACCTCGACCGGCTGGATCTCAGCGCCCGCGCCACCCTCAACGACGAACTGCAGCACAAGGTCAGCCGCTACCTGCAACAGCTGGCCGAACCGGCCTTCGCCGAGCAGATCGGCCTGTTCGGCGAACGCCTGCTGTCGGCGGAGAAGACTGCCGAGGTGCGCTACAGCTTCACCCTGCTCGAGCGCACCGGCAATGGCAGCCGGGTGCGGGTGCAGACCGACAGCACCGACCAGCCGTTCGACCTCATCGAGGGCAGCAAGCTGGAGCTGGGTTCCACCGCCAAGCTGCGGGTGCTGGCCACCTACCTGGAGGTGATCGCCGAGCTGCACCAGCGCTTCGCCGGGCTGAACGCCAGCCAGTTGAATGCCGTGGAAATCGCCGATCACGACTACCTGACCCGCTGGGCCGTCAA
>JBFHKK010000274.1:0-4335 GCA_041595475.1 Pseudomonas sp.
ATGACGGCATGAGCGACCAGCCGCTGAGCGGCGACCAGCTATTCCAGCGTTTCCAGGCGCTGGACCAGCTGCTCGACCAATACCAAGCGCTCTGGCGGCCGCAGCCCTTCACCCAGCTCAGCCTGCCCTGGGAGCAGAGCTATCCGCAGCTGGCCGCCTGGCTCAGGTCGCGCAGCCTGGAACAAGCCGAGGCCGCCCACAGCCAGCCACAGCTGCTCGACGGCCCCGCGCCCTGGACCGAGCTGGCCCGCCAAACCGATGATCTGAGCCAGATCGGCGACCTGCCGCAGCGCCCGAGCCAGCCTCTTTCCCCGCGCCTGTCGCTGGACGTTCCCGGCCGCAAATGGCTGCAGATCCAGGCCTTCGCCAGCCGCCTGAACTTCCAGACTCAACCGCAACACTGGCTCGACTGGTGTGCCGGCAAGGGGCACCTGGGCCGTGTACTGGCTCAAGATGGCCGGCCGCTCACCTGCCTCGACTACGATGCCCAACTGGTCAAGGCTGGCAGGCTGCTGAGCGATCGGTCGGGCCTGGCCGCCACGCACCTGCAACAGGACGTACTGGCCGTCGATGCCCAGCAACGACTGACGGTGAATCACACCCCCGTCGCCCTACACGCCTGCGGCGAGCTGCATGTGCAACTGCTGCGCCTGGCCAGTCAGGCCGGCTGCCGCCAACTGGCGGTCGCCCCCTGCTGCTACAACCGCATCGCCGGCCAGGAATACCAGCCACTGTCGGCCGCCGCCCGGGGCTCGTCCCTGCGCTTGAGCAAAGCCGACCTGGGCCTGCCCCTGCGCGAAACCGTCACCGCCGGCGCCCGCGTGCGCCGCCAGCGCGACCTGTCCATGGCCCGCCGCCTGGCCTTCGATCTGCTGCAGCGCAAGCTGCGGGGCGTCGACCAGTACCTGCCCACGCCCTCGCTGCCAAGCGCCTGGCTGGATCTGGACTTCGCCGACTATTGCCGTCAGTTGGCCACCCTCAAAGGCCTCGAAGACCCCGGCCCGAATCACGACTGGAACGACCTGATGGCACGCGGCTGGCAGCGCCTGGCCGAAGTGCGCAACCTCGAGCTGCTCCAGAGCCTGTTCCGCCGGCCACTGGAACTCTGGCTGCTCTTGGACCGGGCACTCTACCTGCAGGAGCAGGGCTTTAGCGTCCGACTCGGCAGCTTCTGCCCCTACCACCTCAGCCCACGCAATCTACTGCTGCTCGGCGAGCGCCCCGGAATTGACCACAAAATCTGTGGATAACTGTGTTGATAGCTTCTGAACGAAGCGCTGAAGCAGTTCGCGTGCGAGGCTCTGACGGAACAGGGCAATTCTTGACCAGATAGCGGAAAGCCCGAAAAAACAGTGGATTAGGCACTTTCGCGACCTGGGTCACAAATTTGGCACAGCCTCGAAACCGGCCAAAGGCCAATGTGCATAAGCCTTGCCACATCGACCGGACGGCCTCCACAGAAACCCCTCACCCGCGACTTTACTCGCCCCCATCAATGGATATAATGGCGGCCCTTTCGTGCCGGTATAGCTCAGCTGGTAGAGCAACTGACTTGTAATCAGTAGGTCCCGGGTTCGATTCCTGGTGCCGGCACCATACAAATCAAAGGCTTACGCGCAAGCGTAGGCCTTTTTTGTGGCTAAAAATCGGCTCGGGGTAGGATTGGGGTAGGGTTTTGACAGCCGATGGCAAATCGGTTGGAAAAAATCGCTCCATGCAATCGACCGCTCGGCGCCATGCGTGGTGAATCCCCACCGCAAACTTTGCGAAAAATCGCCGCCTCACCCGCACCTGAGCCCTTTCCCGCCGACATGAATGGCATTCATGACAAACGGCGGGAACCGCTGCTTCCTGACCTCGACGCAGACAAGCCAACCTCTGCGGGATAGCGTGCTCAGATTGGCTCACAGGCTCGGTTCCAATGCCCGTCGAGGAAGGCCAGCGCCTGGCGATAGATGCCGGGGCACCGGGCTTCACTGGGGCCGGCAACGTTCAGCACAATCAAATCGGTCGTGGCCAGCCAATGGCGAAACGCCTGTTCTTGCTCTTCAACAGGCTCGTCGAGCCGCCAGAGAAAATGGGGCCGACCGAGCCGCACCGCAAAATCACGGGTCAGCAGACTGCCGCCTTCCAATTCACCACGATAGAGAATCAGGGTCGCGTCGCTTGCCTGGACGTTGCGCTTGGTGCGCTGGCGATACCCGGTCGACTCGGTTTCGGTGAGCCGGTAACAGGCAGGCAGCATGCCATCGGCCGCTCGACGGCCGGCCGGGCACCAGCCGCCGTGTTCAAGGCCGCGTGCGATGGCGAAATCAAGGGCTGCCCGGTCCACACCGGTCTGGCCACCCGAGATGATCTTGCCGATCGGCATGTGGAACCACCCTCTCCAACAAATTTGGGCAAATACGCCTTAAACGCTCTGCTGGGTGCGAAAAACAAAAACCCGCCGAAGCGGGTTCTTTCAAGACCATCCCGACGTCCTGTCGGCAGCCTCCTAGGCGATGGTCGATCATCCTTGATCCTGAAGGCCTCCGGCGCTTCAGTTGATGGGCTCAGATTAGGCCACGCCCCCCGCCTCCGACAGAGGCGATCGCACCCAGTGCGTGTAAGCCTTTTGCCATAGCGAACCAGCAACTGAATCGCCCCGGGTCTCGTGGAGGCCATTTCGTTTAAGTCAGACCGAACAGTTACCTCATAACCACTCGCAGCGCGTTCAGAAGTACGGCCCGCAGCCATGAAGATCAGCTGTTTCAGCGGCTTGATGGATGACGCCATCAATCTTGTGTAACCGGGGCTGAGGTCACTGGTGCGACAAAACGGCTTTGGCGAAAGCCAACAAGTTAGGATGGCCGCCCACGCCGCCTGACCGATTCAAAAAGTAGCCCTGAACCCCTATCGCTTGCGGGCCCTCACAATCGCACTGCATGGAATCACCGACCATCGCAGTCGCCGCCGGCTCGGTCGCCAATAGCTCGCAGGCGCGTTGATAGATGACCGGCTGCGGCTTGATGGCCCCCACTTCGAAGCTGAACACATAGGCATCGAGCGCCGGGAACCAGCGTCTGACCGCCTCCGCATAGGGCAACGCAAGATTCGAGCACAGGGCCAGCCTGATGCCGCGCTCCTTTAGCAGGGCGAGCGCCTCCAGGGCATCCGGGAAGGGCTCGATGTCATCGAGCTCCGCACGCAGCTCCTGTTCCAGGCGCGCCAGCGTCTGCGCCGACACCTCGATACCGAGCCGCGCCGCCGCGGCGGCCAGATCCAGTGGCTCACTCATCAGCAGCCAGGCATCGTCGGGTCGGGGATTGCGTCCCTGGGCTACGCCCAGCTGGATGAGCTGCTTGTAGGGATGGCGACCCTTGCCGATTCTCAGCAGTGTGCCGAAGGCATCGAATATCACCGCGCGCGGCTGCATCAGTTCTCTCCCCTTGAACCCTTTTAAACCCATGATGCCTGAAGAGCCGCGATGACCTCGACGACCGAGCTTTGGCTGGGCGAAGTCTCGCCTTGAGCATGCATGGGGCATAAGCCACCTGGCACGATCAAGCCCTTCGGCCTCTATCAAGGCTTGCGGCCAAGGCTTTCAGCCGACAAGCTACACGCCCTGATCGATGTCGGCGAAGAGGTTTTCCGTTACATGCGCATTCTTGTCACCGGCGGCGCCGGCTTTATCGGCTCGGCCTTGGTCCGCCAACTGCTACAGAACACCGAGCATCAGGTGCTCAATCTCGACAAGCTGACCTATGCCGGCAACCTGGAGTCCTTGGCCAGTGTCGCGGACAATCCGCGCTACCGCTTCATCCAGGCCGACATCTGCGATCAGGCCCGGGTGGCCGAGGCCCTGGCCGACTTCCAGCCCGAGGCCATCATGCACCTGGCGGCCGAATCCCACGTGGACCGCTCCATCGACGGTCCTGCCGCCTTCATTCAGACCAACATCGTCGGCACCTACAGCCTGCTGGAGGCCACCCGCGCCTACTGGTCAAAGCTGCCGACCGAGCGCCAGCAGGCGTTCCGCTTTCACCATATCTCCACCGACGAAGTCTATGGCGACCTGCACGGGGTCGATGATCTCTTCACCGAGTCCACCCCCTACGCGCCCAGCTCGCCCTACTCGGCCAGCAAGGCCGCGTCCGACCATCTGGTGCGGGCCTGGCAGCGCACCTACGGGCTGCCGGTGCTGCTGACCAATTGCTCGAACAACTACGGCCCCTACCATTTTCCCGAGAAGCTCATCCCGCTGATGATCCTCAACGCCCTGGAGGGCAAGCCGCTGCCGGTCTATGGCAATGGCCGCCAGGTGCGCGACTGGCTCTACGTCGACGACCACGCCCG
>JBFHKK010000275.1:0-4327 GCA_041595475.1 Pseudomonas sp.
AGGGGGCCGGTGGCGTAGGCGACCCTGTCGCCGACCTGGAAGCGGCTGACCCGGCTGCCGACCGCCTCGACCATACCCGCCCCTTCGCTGCCCAGGCCCGAGGGCAGCGAGGGTGGCGGATAGAGGCCGCTGCGGTAGTAGGTATCGATGTAGTTCAGGCCGATCGCCTGGTTCTGCACGCGCACCTCGAAGGGTGCGGGGTCGGCCGGTCGATAGTCGCGGTACTCGAGGACCTCGGGGCCGCCGTGGCGGCTGAACTGGATATGCTTGGCCATATCGGGCTCCTGGGCAGAGGGTGAGCAGCAGCGCCGGCGAGCGAGCTGCTCGAAGGCTGCGCAAGAGACTATCCAAGCCCGCCGCTTGACCGGCGTCAACTGCGGGGGCTGCAGTGCTGATGGTATGCTGGCCGCCGTTTTCGTCGGCCGCCGGCAGCAGCCAGGCCGCCCTGACCTCTTTGCAAAGGTATCGCCATGAGTGACCCTGCCCAGGCCGTGAGGGCCTATCTGCTCGACCTGCAAGACCGCATCTGTTCCGCCCTGCAGGGCGAAGACGGCCGCGCTCGGTTCGTCGAGGATGCCTGGCAGCGCGAGGCCGGTGGCGGCGGCCGCACCCGGGTCATCGAGCAGGGCGCGCTGATCGAGAAAGGCGGGGTGAACTTCTCCCATGTGTTCGGCAGCGGCCTGCCGCCCTCGGCCAGTGCCCACCGGCCGGAACTGGCCGGGCGCGGCTTCGAGGCCCTCGGCGTGTCCCTGGTGATCCATCCGCACAACCCCTATGTGCCCACCTCCCACGCCAACGTGCGCTTCTTCAGCGCCGAGAAGGCCGGCGAGGAGCCGGTCTGGTGGTTCGGCGGCGGCTTCGACCTCACCCCCTACTACGCCTTCGAGGAAGACTGCGTGCACTGGCACCGGGTGGCGCAGGCGGCCTGCGCGCCCTTCGGCGCCGAGGTCTACCCAAAGTTCAAGGCCTGGTGCGACCGCTACTTCCATATCAAGCACCGCAATGAGCCGCGCGGCATCGGCGGCCTGTTCTTCGATGACCTGAACCAGTGGGATTTCGACACCAGCTTCGCCTTCATGCGGGCGATCGGCGACGCCTACCTGGAGGCCTACCTGCCGATCGTGCAGCGGCGCAGGCATACCCCTTACGGCGAGCGCGAGCGCGAGTTCCAGGCCTTTCGCCGAGGCCGCTATGTGGAATTCAACCTGGTCTATGACCGCGGCACCCTGTTCGGCCTGCAGTCGGGCGGGCGCACCGAATCCATCCTCATGTCGCTGCCGCCCGAGGTGCGCTGGGGTTATGACTGGAAGCCCGAGCCGGGCAGCGCCGAGGCGCGCCTGACCGAGTATTTCCTGACCGACCGCGACTGGCTGGCGGAGGCGCAAGGGTGATGGATCGCTACGGGGTATTCGGCCATCCGGTGGCGCACAGCAAGTCGCCGCTGATCCACCGGCTGTTCGCCGCGCAGACCGGCCAGCGCCTGAGCTACGAGGCGCTGCTGGCGCCGCTGGAGGATTTCGCCGGCTTCGCCCGCGCCTTCTTCGTCCAGGGCAAGGGCGCCAACGTCACCCTGCCCTTCAAGGAGCAGGCCTTCGAACTGGCCGACGAACTGACCGAGCGGGCGCGCCGCGCCGGTGCGGTCAACACCCTCAAGCAGCTGGCCGACGGCCGCCTGCTGGGCGACAACACCGACGGCGCCGGCCTGGTGCGCGACCTCAAGGTCAATGCCGGCTGGCCGCTGCGCGATGCCCACATCCTCCTGCTCGGCGCCGGCGGCGCCGTGCGCGGGGTGCTCGAGCCGCTGCTGGCCGAGCGCCCGGCGCTGCTGGTGATCGCCAACCGCACGCTGGAGAAGGCCGAGCAGCTGGCGCGCGAGTTCGCCGACCTCGGGCCCGTGGTGGCCAGCGGCTTCGACTGGATAGATGCGCCCGTCGACCTGATCATCAACGGCACCTCGGCCAGCCTGGCCGGCGAAGTGCCGCCGATCGACCCCGGCCTGATCGCCACCGGCAAGACCCGCTGCTACGACATGATGTACGCCAAGGCGCCCACCGCCTTCATCCGCTGGGCCGCCGAGCAGGGCGCGGTCGAGACGCGCGACGGCCTGGGCATGCTGGTCGAGCAGGCGGCCGAGGCCTTCTCCCTCTGGCGCGGCGTGCGGCCGGACAGCGCCCCGGTGCTCGGCGAGCTGCGCCGCCTGTTGCAGCAGGCCTAGTCCTCGAACTGCACCGGGCAGCGTTCGGCGCCCTCGAGCTTGTGGATTTCCGCGATCACCTGGGGTCGGGCGCGGCGCAGCACCAGCCGGCGGTGCTGGGCCTTCAGCCGCCGGGCCTCCTGGTGCAGCATGGTCACCCCGGCATAATCGATGAAATTGACATGGTGGGCGTCGATCACCACCTGCTCGCCATGGCTGCGCTGGATCAGCTGCTGCAGGTAGTGGCAGGCGCCGAAGAAGATCGAGCCCTCGACCCGCAGCATCTCCTGCTCGCCCTCTTGCCAGAACTTCACCCGCGGCTGCGAGGTGCGCTTGAGGTAGAAGAACAGCGACGCCAGCACCCCGGCGTAGATCGCCGTCTGCAGCTCCAGCATCAGGGTCGCCAGCAGGGTCAGGGCCATCACCAGAAACTCCGAGCGGCTGACCCGGAACAGGCCGCGCAGGCTGGCGGTATCCACCAGGCCCCAGCAGATCAGCAGGATGCCCGCGGCCATGCAGGGCAGCGGGATGAGCGCGATCAGGCGCGCGCCCACCAGCGCGAACAGCGCCACCAGCAGGGCGGAAAATACCCCGGCCAACGGCGAGTGGGCGCCGGCCTGCAGGTTCAGCGCCGAGCGGGTGAAGGAGCCGGCCGAGAGAAAGCCGGAGAACCAGGGCCCGAGCATGTTGGACAGCCCCTGGGCGCGCACCTCCTGGTTGGCGTCGAGGAACTGCTGGGACTTGCTGGCCAGGGCGCGGGCGATCGACAGGCTGGTGACCAGCCCGAGCATGCCGCAGGCCACCGCCGCCGGGAGCAGATCGAGAATGGTATCCAGTTCGAAGCGCAGCGGGCTCAGCGGCGGCAGGCGGCCGTCGAAGGCGGCGACCAGGGCGATGCCCTCGGTCAGCCGATCCGGCAGCAGCAGCACCAGCAGGCTGCCGGCCACCAGGCCGAGCAGCAGGGCCGGCAGACGCGGCCAGAGGTAACGAATCAGCAGGCTGACGGCCAGGGTGAAGAGCGCCAGGCTGAGCGAGTGCCAATCCACCTCGCCCAGGTGCTGGCCGAGACTGAGCAGGGTTTCCAATGCCGTGGGCTGGTTCGGCAGGCTGATGCCGAGCAGATTGGGCAGTTGCCCCAGGGCGATCACCACGGCGGCGCCGAGGGTGAAGCCGAGCACCACCGAATGGGAGACGAAATTCACCAGCGCGCCGAAGCGCAGCAGCCCCAGCAACCACTGGAACAGGCCGGCGAGGAAGGTCAGCAGCAGCACCTGGGCGATGAAGTCGGCGCTGCCTGGTTCGGCCAGTTGACTGACGCTGGTGAACAAGACGATGGAGATGGCTGCGGTCGGGCCGCAGATCAGATGCCAGGACGACCCCCACAGGCAGGCGATGATCACCGGCACTACGGCTGCATAGAGGCCGTATTCGGCCGGCATGCCGGCGATGAGGGCGTAGGCGATCGATTGCGGCAAGGCCAGGATGGCGCCGCTCAGGCCCACCAGCAGGTCGTTGCCGAGACGCTGGCGGTTGGTATTGGGCAGCCAGCGCAGAAACGGCAACAGGGTCAGGTAATTGAAGCGTGGCATGGGTGTGATTCGCTGGAGACGGCAAGCGCCGGGCTGGGTATGGCTGAAAACCGGTTAAAGCGCCGGTCTCTGCCGCATGAACCGGCCCCTGCGCAGCCGAGAGGACCGATTATCACCCTATGCAATCGAGCCGGACAATTCAAAGCTGGGCTTTCACCGCGGCCAGCGCGTCGCCGCCGTCGCGGGTGGTCACCCCTTGCAGCCAGCCGTCGAGCACCGCCGGGTTGGCCTTGAGCCAGGCCTTGATCGCCTCGGCGTTGCTCGCCTGCTTGCTCAGCACCTGGTTCATGATGCTGTTCTCCATCTCCTGGGTGAAGGCGAGGTTGCTCAGCAGCTTGCCGACGTTCGGGCACTGACTGGTGTAGTCCTTGCGCGCCAGGGTGTTGACGCTGCCGCTCTCGCCGAAGTACTTCTCGCCGCCGCGCAGGTACTGCATGTCGTAGTTGATGTTCATCGGGTGCGGGGTCCAGCCGAGGAACACCACGAATTCGTTGCGCTTCACCGCCCGGCCGACCTGCACCAGCATGGCCTGCTCACTGGATTC
>JBFHKK010000276.1:0-4309 GCA_041595475.1 Pseudomonas sp.
AGTTGCCCGTCGTTCAGGTGGAATCCGGACAAGTTCCTCGGTCCCGCCGCCCTGCTGCAGGCCTATCGCTTTCTGGCCGACAGCCGCGACACCAAGACCGAAGAGCGCCTGGCCGCGCTGGACGATCCGTTCAGCGTGTTCCGCTGCCGCGGCATCATGAACTGCGTGAACGTCTGCCCCAAGGGCCTGAATCCGACCAAGGCCATCGGTCACGTGCGCAACATGCTGCTGCAGAGCGGTACCTGATTCACCGTTGTTTGCTAGACCTGTAACACCTGCGGCGCCGGCTCGAACCCGGTGCCGCAGTTAAAGCCAGAAGCGCAGCTCACAAAGCCGCGATTCTTATTTGGAAAATTTGACGACCAGCAGGGGCATCCGGGCTGGTGCCCGGACTATCTGCGGGACCCGTGGTGGCTTTACCCAAGTCGCTGCTTCAAGGACTTGATACAGGCCATGCGGTGTCTTCGCCGATGGAGTCCCCTTACCGAGGGTGACCAAGCATGCAAGAAAGCGTGATGCAGCGCATGTGGGACAGTGCCCACCTATCTGGTGGCAACGCTGCCTACGTGGAAGAGCTCTATGAGCTCTACCTGCACGACCCCAACGCTGTGCCCGAAGAGTGGCGCACCTACTTCCAGAAGTTGCCGAGTGACGGCAACTCTGCCACCGACGTATCGCATTCGACGATCCGCGATCACTTCGTTCTCCTCGCCAAGAACCAGCGCCGCGCCCGACCGGTCTCCGCCGGCAGCGTGAGCAGCGAGCACGAGAAGAAGCAGGTCGAAGTCCTGCGCATGATTCAGGCCTATCGCATGCGTGGCCATCAGGCCGCCCAACTCGACCCGCTCGGCCTCTGGCAGCGTCCGGCGCCGGCCGATCTGTCGATCAATCACTACGGCCTGACCGATGCCGATCTGGATACCACCTTCCGCACCGGTGGCCTGTTCATCGGCAAGGAAGAGGCGACCCTGCGCGAGATCCACCAGGCCCTGCAGCAGACCTATTGCCGCACCATCGGCGCCGAGTTCACCCATATCGTCGATTCCGAGCAGCGCAGCTGGTTCCAGCAGCGCCTGGAAAGCGTGCGCGGCCGGCCGACCTACTCGCCCGAGGTGCAGAGCCATCTGCTCGAGCGCCTGACCGCCGCCGAGGGCCTGGAGAAATACCTGGGCACCAAGTACCCGGGCACCAAACGCTTCGGCCTGGAGGGCGGCGAGAGCCTGATCCCGCTGCTGGACGAGGTGATCCAGCGCTCCGGCTCCTACGGCGTCAAGGAAATCGTCATCGGCATGGCCCACCGCGGCCGCCTGAACGTGCTGGTCAACACCTTCGGCAAGAACCCGCGCGAGCTGTTCGACGAGTTCGAGGGCAAGAAGGTCGAGGGGCTCTCTTCCGGTGACGTCAAGTATCACCAGGGCTTCTCCTCCAACGTCATGACCGCCGGTGGCGAGGTGCACATGGCCCTGGCCTTCAACCCCTCGCACCTGGAGATCGTCTCCCCGGTGGTCGAGGGGTCTGTGCGCGCGCGCCAGGACAGGCGCAACGACACCAAAGGCGACAAGGTGCTGCCGATCTCGATCCACGGCGATGCCGCCTTCGCCGGCCAGGGCGTGGTCATGGAAACCTTCCAGATGTCGCAGACCCGGGCTTACAAGACCGGCGGCACCGTGCACATCATCATCAACAACCAGGTCGGCTTCACCACCAGCCGTCAGGAAGACTCGCGTTCGACCGAGTACTGCACAGACGTGGCGAAGATGATCCAGGCGCCGATCTTCCATGTGAATGGCGACGATCCCGAGGCGGTGCTCTTCGTCACCCAGCTGGCGGTCGACTATCGCATGCAGTACAAGCGCGACGTGGTCATCGACCTGGTCTGCTACCGTCGCCGCGGCCATAACGAGGCCGACGAGCCCTCCGGCACCCAGCCGCTGATGTACCAGCAGATCGCCAAGCAGCGCACCACCCGTGAGCTCTATGCCGAGTCGCTGACCAAGGCGGTGACCCACTCCGACGCCGATGTGCAGGCCAAGATCGACGACTACCGCACGGCCCTGGACAACGGCCAGCACGTGGCCAAGAGCCTGGTCAAGGAGCCGAACAAGGAGCTGTTCGTTGACTGGCGGCCCTATCTGGGCCACGCCTGGACGGCGCGCCACGACACCCGTTTCGAGCTGAAGATCCTCCAGGACCTGTCCGCCAAGCTGCTGGAGATCCCCGAAGGCTTCGTGGTCCAGCGCCAGGTCGCCAAGATCCTCGAGGACCGCCAGAAGATGGGCGCCGGCGCCTTGCCGATCAACTGGGGCTACGCCGAGACCATGGCCTACGCCACCCTGTTGTTCGAGGGCCACCCGATCCGCATCACCGGTCAGGACGTCGGCCGCGGCACCTTCTCGCACCGCCATGCGGCGCTGCACAACCAGAAGGACGCCGGTACCTACCTGCCGCTGCAGAATCTGTTCGCCGGTCAGCCAAGCTTCGATCTGTACGACTCCTTCCTCTCGGAAGAAGCGGTGCTGGCCTTCGAATACGGCTACTCCACCACCACGCCCCAAGCGCTGGTGATCTGGGAGGCCCAGTTCGGCGACTTCGCCAACGGTGCCCAGGTGGTGTTCGACCAGTTCATTTCCAGTGGCGAGCACAAGTGGGGTCGCCTCTGCGGCCTGACCATGCTGCTGCCCCATGGTTACGAGGGCCAGGGTCCGGAGCACAGTTCTGCGCGTCTGGAGCGCTTCCTGCAACTGTGCGCCGAGCACAACATGCAGGTCTGCGTGCCGACCACCCCGGCGCAGATCTACCATCTGCTGCGGCGCCAGGTCATTCGCCCGCTGCGCAAGCCGCTGGTGGTGATGTCGCCCAAGTCGCTGCTGCGCCACAAGCTGGCGACCTCGACCCTGGAAGATCTGGCCGAAGGCTCCTTCCAGACGGTGATCCCGGAAATCGACAGCCTGGATGCGAAGAAGGTCGAGCGCCTGATCCTGTGCGGCGGCAAGGTCTACTACGACCTGCTGGAAAAGCGCCGCAACGAGGGGCGAGAGGATATCGCCATCGTCCGTATCGAGCAGCTCTATCCCTTCCCGGAGGATGATCTGGCCGAGGTACTGGCTCCGTACAAGAACCTCAAGCACATCGTCTGGTGTCAGGAAGAGCCGATGAACCAGGGGGCCTGGTACTGCAGTCAGCACCACATGCGGCGAGTCGCCAGCGCCCACAAGAAGTCGCTGTTCCTCCAGTATGCCGGCCGCGAGGCCTCTGCGGCGCCGGCCTGCGGATACGCGTCGATGCACGCCGAGCAGCAGGAAAAACTCCTGCAGGACGCCTTTACTGTTTAACGCCTTCGTCAAAGCGGCGGCCCGCCGGGCCGCCGCGCAGAATACATCGAATTTAAGGAACCCCAGATAATGGCTATCGAGATCAAAGCCCCAACCTTTCCGGAATCGGTTGCCGACGGCACCGTGGCGACTTGGCACAAGAAGCCGGGGGATGCGGTCAAGCGCGACGAGCTGATCGTCGACATCGAAACCGACAAGGTGGTGATGGAAGTCCTCGCTGAAGCCGACGGCGTACTGGCCGAAATCGTCAAGAACGAAGGCGATACCGTGCTCAGCGGCGAACTGCTGGGCAAGCTGGAGGAGGGCGCCAGTGCCGCGGGCGCCAAGGACAAGCAGGAAGACAAGGCCGAGGCGAAACAAGAGCAAGCCGAAGCAGCCGAGGCTTCCGACGAGGAGCAGATCCTTTCCCCGGCGGCGCGCAAGCTGGCCGAGGAGAACGGCATAGATCCGAACAGCCTCAGCGGTTCGGGCAAGGGCGGCCGGGTGACCAAGGAAGACGTGGTCGCCGCGATCGAGGCGAAGAAGAAGGCGCCGAGCCCGACGCCGGCCAGCAAGCCCGCCGCGAGCGAATCGGCGCCCAAGCTGGAAGCCGGCGATCGGCCGGAGAAGCGCGTGCCCATGACCCGCCTGCGCGCCAAGGTCGCCGAGCGTCTGGTCGAGGCGCAGTCGTCCATGGCCATGCTGACCACCTTTAACGAGGTCAACATGAAGCCGATCATGGACCTGCGCGCCAAGTACAAGGATCTGTTCGAGAAGAAGCACGACGGCGTGCGTCTGGGCTTCATGTCCTTCTTCGTCCGCGCTTCGGTGGAAGCGCTGAAGCGCTTCCCGGCGGTCAACGCCTCCATCGACGGCAACGACATCGTCTACCACGGCTACTACGACGTCGGCGTCGCGGTCAGCACCGAGCGCGGCCTGGTGGTTCCCGTGATTCGCGATGCCGATGCCCTGAGCCTGGCTCAGATCGAAGACCAGAT
>JBFHKK010000277.1:0-4285 GCA_041595475.1 Pseudomonas sp.
ACAACTTCTATTGGTATAGACCCTGGGGCGTCGGAGGGCTGAGCGGGCGACTGCGCTGCCGGGCTCAGGCGGCGACGGATTCGCTGATCAGCATGCCGTGCAGCACCACGCACGTGTTGTGCCCCTTGCGCAGTTGCAAGGGATTGCGTGCGGCGATCACCCAGCCTTTGCCGAGCAGCTGCTCGATGTGGGCTCGCAGGGCGGGGAGTTTGCGCTGTTCTTTCATGGTTGAGTCCTTTCTACCATCGATAGCTGAAGGGCCGCAGGGAGCGGGGGCAGCCCGATTATGTGAAACGCGTCACGGATCATAAGCGAGCGCGATTCCTCATCACAGTCCCCCATTTGTGGGAAGAGGGCGATGGCTGTTCGCCAGCCGCCGGCTGAGGCTAAGCTGTGGGGCATGAGCCAACCTCCCTACCTCGCCCCCCTCCAGCCCGAGCGCAGCCAGGCGGCTGGCGGCTGGCGCATCGGCGGCGACTGGACGCTGGCCCACTATGGGCTGCTCGAGGGCCAGGTGCTGCGGCGACGAGAGCAGCTGGAGGCCGCGGCGCGAATCGAGCTGGACGAACTGGGCGCCCTGGATACCGCCGGCGCGGCGCTGCTGGCCGAACTGCTCGGCGCTCAGCGCCTGGTCGAACTGGCGCAGAGTGCCGCGGGCCTGGCGAGCGAGCGGCGCGCCCTGTTGCAGGCGGTGGGCAGCGCCCTGGCCGCCAGCCCGGCGCCCGGCGCAACGCCGCGCCCCTCGACCGCACGCGAACTGCTCGGGCAGATCGGCCTGGCCAGCGAGAACCTCTGGCGCCAGGCCGTGGCCCTGCTCGGCTTTATCGGCCTGACCCTCTCGAGCATGCTCGCGATCGCCCTGCGGCCGAGGCGCTGGCGCCTCACCGCGCTGGTCGCGCAACTGGAACAGAGCGGCCTCAACGCCGTGCCCATAGTCGCCTTGCTGACCTTCCTGGTCGGCGCCGTGGTGGCCTTTCTCGGCGCCACCGTGCTGGCCGGTTTCGGCGCCAGCCTCTACACGGTCGACCTGGTCGCCTACTCCTTCCTGCGCGAGTTCGGCGTGCTGCTGACCGCCATCCTCATGGCCGGGCGCACGGCCAGCGCCTTCACCGCGCAGATCGGCTCGATGAAGGCCAACGAGGAGATCGACGCCATCCGCACTCTCGGCCTCAGCCCCCTGGAAGTGCTGGTGCTGCCGCGGGTGTTCGCCCTGCTGATCGCCCTGCCGATCCTCACCCTGGTCGCCATGCTCAGCGGCATCCTCGGTGGTGCCGTGGTCTGCGCCCTGAGCCTGGACATCTCGCCGACCATGTACCTGACGATACTGCAGGAGAACATCGCCCTGCGGCACTTCCTGGTGGGCCTGCTCAAGGCGCCGCTGTTCGCCTTCCTGATCGCCGTGATTGGCTGCCTGGAGGGCTTCAAGGTCACCGGCAGCGCCCAGTCGGTGGGCGAACGCACCACCTCGGCGGTGGTTCAGTCGATCTTCGTGGTGATACTGCTCGACGCCCTGGCGGCGCTGTTTCTGATGGAGATGGGCTGGTGAGCGGCGCGGCGATCATCGAGGTCGAGGGCCTGTGCAACCGCTTCGGCGCCCAGACCGTGCACCAGGACCTGGACCTGGACCTCTACCGCGGCGAGGTGCTCGGCGTGGTCGGCGGCTCGGGCACCGGCAAGTCGGTGCTGCTGCGCTGCATACTCGGCCTGCGCCAGCCCAGCGCCGGCCGCGTGCGGATCTTCGGCGAGGACCTGGCGCGACTCTCGCCGGCGCGGCAGGCGCAGCTGGAGCGGCGCTTCGGCGTCCTCTACCAGCGCGGCGCGCTCTTCTCCTCGCTGACGGTGATCGAGAACATCGCCCTGCCGCTGATCGAGCATGCAGGTCTCACCCGCCCGGCTGCCGAGCGCCTGGCCCGGGTCAAGCTGGCCCTGGTCGGCCTGGCGAGCGAGGCCGGCGCCAAGTACCCGCCACAGCTGTCCGGCGGCATGGTCAAGCGCGCGGCCCTGGCTCGCGCCCTGGCCCTGGACCCGGAGATACTCTTTCTCGACGAGCCGACCGCCGGCCTCGATCCCATAGGTGCGGCCGCCTTCGACCGGCTGATCCGCACCCTGCGCGACGCCCTGGGCCTGAGCGTGCTGCTGGTCACCCATGATCTGGATACCCTCTACAGCCTGTGCGACCGGGTCGCGGTGCTGGCCCGCCAGCGGGTGCTGGTGGCCGATCGCCTGGAGCGGGTCGCGGCCACCGACGACCCCTGGATCCGCGATTACTTTCACGGCCCGCGCGGACGCGCGGCCCAGCAGGCCGCCGCCGGCGCGCCAGGAAGGAGCTAGATGGAGCCACGCGCCCACCATGTGCTGATCGGCCTGTTCACCGTGCTGGCCCTGGGCGCCGGGCTGCTGTTCGCCCTCTGGCTGAACAAGTCCAGTGCCGATCAGGAGTTCGCGGACTATCTGGTGATCTTCGACGAGGCGGTCAGCGGCCTGTCCAGGGGCAGCGCCGTGCAATACAGCGGCATCGCCGTCGGCGAGGTCAGTCGCCTGGATCTGGATCCCGAGGACCCCCGCCGCGTGCGCGCGCGCATCCGCGTGCAGGCCCAGACCCCGATCAAGCAGGACACCCGCGCGCGCCTGTCGATCACCGGCATCACCGGCATCGCCATCATCCAGCTGCATGGCGGCACGCCGCAGAGCCCGCTGCTGCAGAGCGATAACGGCGAACCGCCACGCATCATCGCCGACCGCTCGCCCCTGGCCCAGCTGATGAGCAACGGCGAAGACCTGCTGCTCAACATCGGCGGCCTGCTCGAACGCGGCAACCGGCTGCTCTCGAGCGACAACCTCGAGCGGGTGGCGCGCACCCTGGAACACCTCGAACAGACCAGCGCCAGCGTCGCCGCCCAGCGCGACGAGCTGCGCAATACCCTTCAGCAGATGGGCGTCGCCAGCCGCGCGGCGGCCGAGCTGATGCACAGCGCCAATCAACTGCTCGGCAACCAGGGTCGCCAGACCCTGGAGAACGCCAGCGCCCTGCTGGCCTCGCTGCAAAGCAGTAGCCAGCGACTCGAGCGCCTGCTCGGCGACAACCAGGAAAGCCTCGACAGCGGCCTCAAGGGCCTCGGCGGGCTGGGCCCGGCGGTGGAAGAACTGCGTGCCAGCCTGGAGACCCTGAGCGCCTTTTCCCGCCGCCTGGAGCAGGATCCGGGTGGCTACCTGCTGCGCGGCGAGCCGATCAAGGAGTTTCAGCCATGAATCGCCTACTGCCGCTGGCCGTGCTGCTCTGCCTGCAGCTGAGCGCCTGCAGCCTGCTGCCCGCGGGCGAGCCGCGGGATCTCTATCGCCTGCCCGCCAGCCCCCTGCCCGCCGCCGCGACGCCGGGCGTGCCCTGGACCCTGCGGGTCAATACACCGGACGCCAGCCTGCTGCTCGACAGCACGCGCATCGCCGTGCTGCCGCAAGGCGATCGGGTCAGCGTCTATCGAGGCGTGCGCTGGAGTGACCGCGCGCCTGTGCTGCTGCGTGACCGCTTGATCGATGCGCTGCGCGACGACGGCCGCATCGCCGCGGTCAGCAGCGACGCCAGCCGGCTGCCGGCCGACCTGCAGCTGGGCGGCGATCTGCGCGCCTTCCAGGCCGAGTACGTCGGCGGCCGTCCCGAGGCGCACATCCTCTTCGAGGCGCGGCTGATCGATGGCGCCAGCCAGCGAATTCTCGCCAGCCGCCGCTTCCTGGTCCGCCAGGCGGCCGCCGATGCCTCGCTCCAGGCGGTGGTCAGTGCCTTCGGCCAGGCGGCCGATCGCCTGGCCGCAGAGCTGCTCGCCTGGACCCTGGCCAAGGGTCAAGATGCCTATTCCCCCACTCAGTGATACAGGAGCCTGTGATGGACATTTTTATGCGCGCGGCCATCGACGAAGCCCGCCAGGGCCTGGCCGAAGGCGGCATTCCGATCGGCTCGGTACTGGTGCATGAGGGCCGCATCCTCGGCCGCGGCCACAATCGCCGGGTGCAGCAGGGCAGCGCCATCCGCCATGGCGAGATGGATGCCCTGGAGAACGCCGGGCGACTGCCGGCGCGGATCTACCGCGATGCGGTGCTCTACACCACCCTCTCGCCCTGCGCCATGTGCAGCGGCGCCATCCTGCTGTACGGCATCAAGCGGGTGGTGATCGGCGAGAACCAGACCTTCCTCGGCGAGGAAGCGCTGCTGCGCGAGCGCGGCGTGACCCTGGAGGTGCTGCAGGACGCCGAGTGCATCGCCCTGATGCACGACTTCATCGCCGCCCAGCCG
>JBFHKK010000278.1:0-4277 GCA_041595475.1 Pseudomonas sp.
ACATCGCCCAGGTGCAGACCCTGGCCGGCAACCTCAGTCCGCGGCAGTGGGCGGCGATGCTCGAGCTGAGTCCGCTGCACGGCTCGCTAGAGCCGCTGGATGTGCGCGAACGGCTGGCCCGGCTGCCGCAGCGGCACCTGGTCGGCGCCGAAGACCGCATCGTGCCGCCGGCGCTGCTCGACTACTACCGCGCCCAGCTGGGCGAGCCGGCGTGCCTGGAAAGCGCCGTGCTGCCGGGGGTCGACCACGTACAGGGCTGGACCGCGGCCTGGGCGGCCTGGCGCGAGCGCCCGCTGAGCTGCGCGCCCTGAGCTAGGCGTCGGCCCACTGACGCACCAGGTTGTGGTAGACCAGGCTCAGCTGCAGGGTGCTGGCGTGGCCTGCGCCGAGCTCCTGGCTGACCCGCTGCACGCCCTGGTCCAGCTCGAACAGCAGGCGTCGCTGCTCGGCGTCGCGGACCATGCTCTGTACCCAGAAGATGGCGCACAGGCGCCGCCCGCGGGTGACCGGGCGGACCTCATGCAGTCGAGTCGATGGATACAGGATCAGGTCGCCGGCGGCCAGCTTGATGCTGTGGGTCGCCAGGCTGTCGAGGATCTCCAGCTCGCCGCCGGCGTACTCCTCGGGGCTGCTGAAGAACAGGGTCGCGGACAGGTCGGCGCGCAGGCGCTCGCCGCCGGGCAACTCGCGCACCGCGTTGTCCACGTGCAGACCGTAGGCCTGGCCGACCTGATGGCAGTTGAACTGCGGCGGCAGCACCTTGTGCGGCAGCGCCGCCGACATGAACAGGGCGTTGCGCCCCAGGGCCTGCAGCAGCCGCTCGCGCAGGGCGCGGGCCTCGGCACTGTCGCCAGACAGCTGCAGGTTGTTCTTGACCAGCGCCGACTGGGCGCCGGCGCTGTGCTTGCCGTCCAGCCATGCGCCGCGCTCCAGCACCTGCCGGCACTCGGCGACCTGCTCGGGGCTGAGTACCCGGGGGATATGCAGCATCATGCAGAAGTGACTCCTGGAGAAAGGCCGCGCGCTCGGCGCTAGGGCAGATAGATACGGAACTCGCCGCCGCCCAGCGCCCCGCCGTTGCGCAGTTCGATGCGCCCGCGCTGGCCGTTGCGCTCGTGCAGTTCGGCGATGCGCGCGGCGAAATACAGGCCAAGACCGGTGCTGCCGCTGCTCTGGTTCAGGCCCAGCACGTAGTCGCCGTGGTGCTCGATCATCGCGGCCGGGTAGCCGTCGCCGTCGTCGTTGATGCTCAGCAGCAGCTGGCCGCCTTCCTCGCGGGCGCTGACCAGCAGGCTGCTGCGGGCGTAGCGGATGGAATTGGTGACGATGTTGGCCACCACCGAGCCGATCAGCTCCTGGTCGAAGAACCCCATCAGGTCGAAGGCCTCGACCTCGCAGCGAGCCTCGATGCCGCGGCTGTGCAGGACTTCGTACTGGCGCGCCAGCTGGCTCTCGATGAAGTCTTCCATCTCGTGGTAAGCCGGGCGCAGCGGCAACTGGTTGACCCCGAGCTTGTAGAGGCCGAGCAGCTGCACCAGCATGCCGTTGAGACGGGCGAACTCGTATTCGATCACGCCGCGCTCGCTGCCGCCCTGCAGCTCGCCGGGCAGCTGCGCCATCCAGCGGCTCTGCGCCTGCATCAGCATGGCCAGGGAGTTCTTCATGTCATGCACGGTGGAGGCGATCACCGTGGAGAAATCCAGGCCCTCGCTCATACCTCGAAGGCCTTGCGCCGCAGCGACTGGTAGCGCTCGAAGCGCGGGTCGCTGGGCGGGATCATCTTCACCGCATCGAGGCAGGCGCGGCACTCCTCCAGCAGCGCCGGCTGCGCCTGCTCGATATGCAGGCGCAGCAGCGACTGGGCGGTGTTCAGGGCGATACTGATGTTCTTCGGCTGCAGCGCCAGCGCCCGGCGGAACGACTCCAGGGCCTCGGCGAAGCGCTTCTGCTGGTAGCAGCGCACGCCCTGGCGGTTGAGGTCGGCCGCTTCCTTGCCGCTACCGAGAATCTGCACATCGTCGGTCAGCTTGGCGATGCCCTCCATCACCTGCGGATCATCGCCGTACATTTCCACGCAGTTCTTCAGCATGGTGTTGCCGGCCTCGGCCTGGCCGAGCTGCTGCAACTGGGCGGCCATGGCCAGGGCGACCTCGGCGGGGAAGAACTGGTCCAGCTCGCCCAGATTGGCCACCGCCTCGCGCGCCAACTGCGTGGCGCGCTGCTTGTCGCCGGCCTTGTCGAGGCTGCTAGCACGCATCAGCCCGGAGCGCACGCGCAGGGCCGGGTCGTCGCCGTAGCGATGCTCCAGCTCGCTCAAGGCCTGGCCGATCTCGCTCTGGCTGCGCTTGTCCAGCACCTCGTCGCCGGCCTTGGCGATCAGCGCCTGGCTCAGGTTGAGGTAGCTCTCCGGGCTGCGGTGACGCGAATGCTTGCCCTGCTCGACGGCCTGGCGATAGGCCTTGCTGGCGGAGGCGAAATCCTCGTTCTTCATGGCCAATTGGCCCAGCTGCATCTGCCGCGGAACCCCCAGCGGCGAGAGCTTGACCGCCTCCTCCAGGGTCGCCTGGGCGCGCTTGGCCTCACCCATGGCGGTAAATACCGCCGCCAGGCCATCGTAGAGCCCCGGATGCATGGGGAAGGCCTGCAACGCCTGCTCGTAGACCACCTTGGCGCGCTCGGGCTCGCCGCGACTGAGCAACAGGTTGCCCTTGGCCAGGCAGGCCCAGGGGATCACGCGCTCGGCCAACACCTGGTCGAGCAGCGCGGACAGTTCATCCTTGCGCCCCAGCTCGGCCAGGGCGCCGGCCTTGTAGCGCTGGCACAGCGGCAGCAGACGCTTGTCCTCCTGCATCAACTGGTCGCAGGCCGCCAGCACCTCGGCCGGCGATTGCTTGTCCAGGGCCTGCAACACCGGCTTGAGCAGGGTCTTGCGCTCGACCAGCTTGTCCAGGCGCTGGGCCAGGCTGGCGCGATTGAAGGGCTTGGTCAGGTAGGCGTCCGGCTCGTGCTCCAGGGCGCTGAGCACCATGGCCTGGCTGCTCTCGGCGGTGACCATGAGGAAGATGCTCTGATGGCTGATCAGGCGGTTGGCCATCAGCTCCTCGAGCACCTGCTGGCCGTTCTTGCCGGCGCCGAGGTTGTAGTCGTGGAGGATGATGTCGTAGCGCTTCTGCCGGCACATCGCGATGGCTTCTTCGCCGCGGTCGGCGGTGTCGACGTCCTTGGCGCCGATGTCGCGCAGCATGGCCTTGACCGATCCGCGGAAGTCGGAGAAGTCATCGACGATGAGAAAGCGCGTCTTGCTGTAATCGGTCATCAGCCCACCCACTGGCTCTGCAGAGGGTCCGAGTCTACGGGGCTGCGAGCCTCCTGAAAATCACCCGAGGGCATGACGGTGGCGGCTGTTTACGGGTTTATGGCGCTGAGCGCGAAGGCCGCAGGCTTTTCATCCGTTGACTAATGCACGCTTCCTCAAAACAATGTTCGAAAAATCGAACGAGGTGCTCAAGATGACCGCCAGCGGAATCAGCCCCGCCGCCGTGGAAGCCTTCGCCGCCGGCGAACGCGCGCGCTTTCTGCAACGCAACCCGCAATCGGTGGCCCTGGCCGAGCGCGCGCGCCAGTCGCTCTATGGCGGCGTGCCCATGCACTGGATGGCCGACTGGTCGACGCCCTGCCCGCTGTTCGTCGCGCGCGCCCAGGGCGCCCGTTTCTACGATGTCGACGGCCACGAATACCTCGACTTCTGCCTGGGCGACACCGGCAGCATGTTCGGCCATTCGCCGGCGCCCATCGCCCGCGCGCTGGCCGAGCAGGCCGGCAACGGCCTGACCAGCATGCTGCCCGGCGAGGACGCGGTGGTCTGCGGCGAACTGCTGGCGGCACGCTTCGGCCTGCCCTACTGGCAGGTGACCGCCACCGCCACCGACGCCAACCGCTACGTGCTGCGCTGGGCCCGGGCGGCTACCGGCAGGAACACCCTGCTGGTGTTCGACGGCTGCTACCACGGCACCCTCGACGATGTCATGGTGCGCCAGCGCGGCGACCGCACCGTGCATCGTTCCGGTCTGGTCGGCCAGGCCTACGACCTGACCCAGTACAGCCGCGCCATTCCCTTCAACGACCTGGCGGCCTTGGAAGCCGCCCTGGTCCGGGGCGACGTCTGCGCCCTGCTGTGCGAGCCGGCCATGACCAATATCGGCATGGTCCTGCCCGACCCGGGCTTTATGCAGCGCTGCCGCGAACTCACGCGCCAATGCGGCGCGCTACTGATCGTC
>JBFHKK010000279.1:0-4254 GCA_041595475.1 Pseudomonas sp.
GGTCAGCTCCGCCGCCACTTCGTCGGCCCAGGCCAGCCAGGCCTGTTCGCCGAGGATGCCGCGGCGCAGGGTGAGGTAGGGCAGGCGCTGGCGGGCCTGCTCGGGGGGCGGCAGTTCGCGGTAGCGCTGCTCGATCTGCAGCAGCCGGTCGAGGGTCTCCTGGTGGATGGCGCGGTGGCGGGCGATCTCCTCGCGCAATGCGTGTGCTTCGATGAGCTCGCCGGCATAGAGCTTGACCAGCAGGGCGTCGTTGATCTTGTTCGGCGCCACCGGCTCGCCAAGCCAGCGGCGCAACTCGGCGCGACCGCTGGCGCTGATGCTGTAGACCTTCTTGTCTGGCTTGTCGTCCTGCAGCTGTTCGCTGCACAGCAGCCAGCCCTCGTCGCTGAGCCTGCGCAGTTCCTGGTAGACCTGCTGGTGCTTGGCGTTCCAGAAATAGCCGAGCGACTCCTTGAAATGGCGGACGATGTCGTAGCCGCTGGCCGGCTCGGTTTCCAGCAGGGTGAGAATGGCGTGGCGCAGGGACATGGATCAACCGCAGGGCAAGGGAGGACACTAGTCTAAGGTGCGATGCAAAAAGTTGCATTCACCCGGCCTTTCGCTTATCTATGCAAATACTTGCATAACAACAACGGCCAGGAGCCTTCGATGAAACGCACCGGTACCCGCTTTCGCCCGCACAAGGCCCTGGCCCATTACGACTGCATCGTCATCGGCTCGGGCATCGGCGGCCTCTGTACCGCCGCGCTGCTGGCCAAGGCCGGGCAGAAGGTCTGCGTGCTGGAGCAGCACTACACCGCCGGCGGCTATACCCATGTGTACGAGCGCGAAGGCTACGAGTGGGATGTGGGGGTGCACTACATCGGCGAGGTGCACAAGCCCTGGTCGCTGATCCGCCGGGTGTTTGATCTGATCAGCGACGGTCAGTTGCAGTGGGTGCAGATGGACGCCCATTACGACCATATCGTCATCGGCGACCAGAGCTTCCGCTACCTGGCCGGGCGCGACGAGTTCAAGGCCGAGATCAAGCGGCACTTCCCCGAGGAAGGCGCGGCCATCGATCGCTACGTGGAGCTGATCTGCGAGGTCAGCCAAAAGATCCCGCGCTACTTCGCCGGCCAGGCGCTGCCGCGCCGCCTGGGCGTGCTCTACAACCGGCTGCGCAAGCAGCTGTTCCCCGCCTATTTCTTCCAGAGCACCCGCCAGGTGCTCGAGGGCCTGACCGATAATCAGCAGCTGATCGGTGTGCTCTGCGCCCAGTGGGGCGACTACGGCCTGCCGCCGGCGCAGGCGGCCTTCATGATGCATGCCATGGTCGCCAAGCATTACCTCACCGGCGGCAACTACCCGGTGGGCGGCTCGGTGCGTATCGCCGAGACCATCATCCCGGTGATAGAGGCGGCCGGCGGCCACGTGTTCACCTATGCCGGGGTCGAGCAGGTGCTAATCGAGAACAATCGCGCCTATGGCGTGCGCCTGGTCAAGGATGGCCACCAGATTACCGCCGACAAGATCGTCAGCTGCGCCGGCCTGCTGCCGACCTACCAGCGTCTGCTGCCGCCGGAGGTGGTGACGCGCCACGGCCTGCTCGACAGGCTCGAGCGGGTCGCGCCCTCGGCCTCCCACGTGTGCCTGTATGCCGGCTTCAAGGGTGATGCGCAGAGCCTGGGGCTGCCCAAGACCAACTACTGGCTCTACCCGCAGTTCGACCACGACCTGAGCGTGAAGCGTTTCATGGAGTCGCCGGGGCTGGATTTCCCGATGATCTACATCTCCTTTCCCTCGGCCAAGGACCCGGACTGGGAGCGCCGCTACCCGGGCAAGTCGACGGTGGAGGTGGTCGCGCCGAGCTTTCCGCAATGGTTCGAGCAGTGGCAGGGCAGCACCTGGCACAAGCGCGGCGCGGACTACCAGGCGTTCAAGGCGCAGATCAGCGAGGTTCTGCTCGAGGCGCTCTACCAGCACCAGCCGCAGCTGCGCGCGGCGCTGGACTACTGCGAGCTGTCCACGCCGCTGTCCACCCAGTGGTTCCAGTGGAACCAGGTCGGCGAGATCTACGGCATCGAGCACACGGTGCAGCGCTTCGAGCAGCACTGGATTCATCCGCAGACGCCGATCAAGAACTTCTACCTGAGCGGCTCGGACGTGGTCACCGCCGGGGTCGGCGGCGCGCTCATGGGCGGGGTGTTGAGCGCCACGCGGATGCTCGGTTGGCGCGCCTACAAGATCAAGCAGATGCTCGATGGCGTCCATCGGCCGGCGGCACGCGTCACAGCGCCTGCCGAGTCGGCCAGCTGAGGCGGCTCAGGCCGGCGCCGGTGCGAAGCTGTCGGCGCGGGCCATCTGCCACATGCGCGCGTAGAACTCGCCCTCGATCGGCCCGCCGAGCAGCTCGCCGGGCTTGAGGAACACATGCTGCTGGGCCAGCAGCTTGACCTCGCTGGCCGACATGCGCCGCACCAGGTGCTTGGGCTCGAGCTGCGCGGGGTGGGTCAGGCCGGCGGCGGCGAGCATCTCGGCCAGGGCCTTGAGGGTATTGCGTTGGAAGTTGTAGACCCGCTGGCCCTTGTCTTCGACCACCAGGGCGCGCTGGCGCAGCGGGTCCTGGGTGGCCACTCCGGTCGGGCACTTGTTGGTGTGGCAGCTCTGGCTCTGGATGCAGCCGAGGGCGAACATGAAGCCGCGGGCCGAGTTGGCCCAGTCGGCACCGATCGCCAGCACGCAGGCGATATCGAAGGCGCTGACGATCTTGCCGCTGGCGCCGAGTTTGATCTTGTCGCGCAGATTCACCCCGACCAGGGTGTTGTGCACCAGCAGCAGGCCTTCGCGCAGGGGCACGCCGATATGGTCGGTGAATTCCAGGGGCGCGGCGCCGGTGCCGCCTTCCTTGCCGTCGACCACGATGAAGTCGGGCAGGATGCCGGTCTCCAGCATGGCCTTGGCGATGCCCATGAACTCCCAGGGATGGCCCAGGCACAGCTTGAAGCCTACCGGCTTGCCTTCCGCTAATTGACGGAGTTGTGCGATGAACTGCAGCAGTTCGATCGGAGTGGAAAAGCTGCTGTGGCGCGCCGGCGAGATGCAGTCCTGGCCCATGGGCACACCGCGGGTGGCGGCGATCTCGGCGCTGACCTTGTGCTTGGGCAGGATGCCGCCATGGCCCGGTTTGGCGCCCTGGCTCAGCTTGAGCTCGATCATCCGCACCTGGGGGCAGGCCGCCTGCTCGGCGAAGCGCGCCGGGTCGAAGCGGCCCTGGTCGTCGCGGCAGCCGAAATAGCCGCTGCCGATCTCCCAGATCAGGTCGCCGCCGTGCTCGCGGTGGTAAGGGCTGATGCCGCCCTCGCCGGTGTCATGGGCGAAGTCGCCCAGTTTGGCGCCCTGGTTGAGGGCGCGGATGGCGTTGGCGCTGAGCGAGCCGAAGCTCATCGCCGAGATGTTCAACAGCGAGGCGCTGTAGGGCTGGCGGCACTGCGGCCCGCCGATGCTGACGCGAAAGCTCGCCGGGTCGGCCAAAGGCGCCGGGCAGAGCGAGTGGCCGATGAATTCGTAGCCGTCCCGGTAGACGTCCAGCAGGGTGCCGAAAGGCTTATCGGCGCCCTGGTTCTTCGCCCGTGCATAGACCAGCGAGCGCTGGGCACGGGAGAAGGGCAGCTTGTCGCCGTCGCCTTCCAGCAGGTACTGGCGGATTTCCGGGCGCAGGCCCTCGACCAGATAGCGGATGTTGCCGAGGATCGGGTAGTTGCGCCGCACCGCCTGACGGGTCTGCAGCAGATCGCCGATGCCGATCAGGGTCAGCAGGCCGGCGAGCAGGACCAAGGGCCACAGCCACTGGTGTTCGAGAAAGGCCAGGCCGATCAGGCTGACCAGCAGGCAGCAGGCGAAGAAGGCATAACGGCTGAGCAACGACAGGGACATGCGGGCTCCGGACATGAGCGAAGTCGAGGGCTCAATGTAGACGGCGGTCGCGCGCGAGTCGATGGGCAGCGGGGGCTTGGGGAAGGGCAGCGGCTTTTGGCCGGGGTGACGCGAGGGAGAAGCGGGATGGCTGCCCCGGGTTCGGGGCAGCCAGTGCGCCGGGACGCTTAGCGGGCGTAGAGCTTGAAGCTGTCGTCGGACGGCTCCTTGGTGGTGCCGCCCAGGTCATGCACCAGCTTCTGGGTGCCATTCATCAGGGTGGTGATGCGGGCATCGGGGGTGCTGGCGGAGGCGGCCTGGTTGCTGGTGCCGGTGATCAGCGGCGGGTTGAAGCTGAAC
>JBFHKK010000280.1:0-4250 GCA_041595475.1 Pseudomonas sp.
CGCGCAGCGCTGGCGTTCAGGCGTCCGCGCCAGCGCCAGCCCTGGGGCTGGAGCGCGGCATGGGTGAGGCGATCGATGGACAGCTGGACGGGGCCTTGCAGTTGCCAGGCCGGCCTCTCGGCCTTTATCGGGACGCTCAGGCGCAGCCCGGCGAGATCGGCCGCCAGCCGCTGCACATCCAGATCTCTGCCCTCGAGTTTGGCCACGCTCAGCTGCGAGCCGGGCTGCAGATCAAGGCTCAGCTGCTGGGTGTCCAGATCACCTGCGAGATTGAGCCGGAGTTCGGGCGCTTGCCCGGCCCAGCCCTGCAGGCTCAGGCCAGGGCCGCTGGCGCTGAGCCGAGTTTGGTGCAGCTGGGCCGACCAGGGGGGCGCGCTGGCCAGGGCCAGGCGGCCCTGCAGGCGAACGTCCGTCGGCCCTTCGCCGTGCAGGCTGAAGGCCAGCGGCAGGGCGCGGCCGGCCAGCGCCGCCGGCAGCTCGGCGAGGGGCTCGGCGGCCTCGATCCGTAGGCGCAGCCGCTGCGGGCGCAACTCAGGCGGCAGCTGCACCTGCCATTGGGGCAATGGCTCTGTGACCTGCAGATCGGCGCTCAGGGCGTCGAGCGACCACTGGCCACGCAGCACGCGGGCGCCGAGGTCGAGTTCGCCCTGGACCTGGCCGATGCCGGGTAGGGGCCAGGGCTGCGGCAACTCGGCCCGGGCCTGAAGGCGACCGCTGAGCCGCTCAGAAGCCGAGCGACCCTGTTCCGTATTCTCTATTTGCAGCTGCCAGTTCGCCGCCAGTCGCGCCTGCGCAGGAGCCGCGGCAAGCGGCGCCGCCGCTGCGGCCAGCCATTGACCCAGCCACTCCTGCAGGACGTCGGCTTGCGCCAGTGACTGGCTGGCCAGCTCGCCTTGCCATTGCCAGCTGTCGCTGGCCTGGCGCAGGCGGCTCTGGGCGCTGAGCAGGGGCTGGCGGTCGATACTCAGCGCCAGCTGCAGCTTTGCCTCATCCGGCGCCTGCTGCAGGCCCAGGTCCCAGGTCAGCCGATGCGCCGCGTGGGCCAGCTCCAGGCGGGCCTCCAGCGTCAGCGGTGGCTGCGCCGATCTGCGTGCCTGCCAGGCGCCGATCAGCCGACAGCGCCCGCGAGCGCAGGGTAGCTCCAACTTGAGCTGGTCGATGTCCTGGCGCCGGGGCAGGAGTGCCAGCCACTCGCCGAGTTCTTGCAGCGCAAAACCACGGGTTTCGTGCTGGTCGTCGAGCCGCTCGCCGGGCCGCCAGTCGAGCGCCAGGCGGCCGATTCGCAGCCGTTCGAAGAAAGGCGGCCTCCAGCTTAGCGGGCCGCCGAGACTCAGGCGTTCGGCCGTCAGCCGAAGACGTCCGGCGGGGCCTTCCTGCAGCAGCTCCAGGCTCGCCAACTGCAGGCCCTGCGCCGACAGGCTCGGGCCCTGCCAGCTGAGTTGGCGAATGTGCAGGCGCTCGAGGGTGTCGCGCCAGAGGAAGTGGCCGTAGCTGCCGAGCAGGGCGATCAGGAGCAGCAGTCCGGCGAGGCGTAGCCAGGTTCGCCGGCGGCTCATGGAGATCCATCCCGTTGGCGGAGGGCGATTGATGACTGGGACCTTAGTCGATGCACCGGCCGCTGCCAATCCCGGGCCCTGGCTCGGTGCCCCTGATAGCCGCGGGCGTGCGACTTCTCGGGGCGCGGCGAACCTCGGTGGGGCGCACTTGTGCACAATTGCGAGGCGTCAGTTGGGCGACTCGCCGGTCACCGCCGTAAATCCTTGATTCTGCTTGGTGATTTTTTAAGTCAATGAAAAATATAGTTTTTTTAACCTGGTGAAAAAACCGTCAGTTTGACTCCGCGCCCCGAGTGATCGGCGATTGAGCCCCTTGCGCCCATCTTGTCCACGGAGTTATCCACAGCTTCTGTGGATTGTCCCATGTGCCCCATGAGGGCACCGGCGCGACGCTGGCCGGAACGAAACGGCAGGCGCTGCAACAGGCATGTGCGCCGGCCCGAGGTGGGTGTTCGTGTCTGAACTCGATGGCCGGGCGGCGGGTATACTGCCGGCTGTTGCCGCGCGGAGCCGCCCATGCCTGTCGATCTGACTTCCTCCCTGCCCACGCTGTTGCTTGGCTTGCTGGTGGCCGCCGCGCCCTTGCTAATACTGCTCTGGCGGCAGCAGCAGGGTACGGCCGAGCTGCACTTGCAGCGCGGGCTGCTGGAGGAGCGCCTGCTCGCGACCCAGCAGGCCCAGGCCGAGCTGCTCGCGCAGCTCAAAGATTGTCGCCAGGAACTGAGCGAGATCGGCGAGATCAAGGCCGATCAACAGGCCGAACTGGCGGCCCTGCGCCGCGAGACTGAATTGCTCCAGCATGAGCGGCAGATCGCCCGCGAGGCGGCCCAGGCCTGGCAGACCCAGCGCGCCCAGCAGGAGACCGAATTGCGCCGCCTGGGCGAAGAGAACGCGGCGCTGGGCGCCGAGCTGCGCGAGCAGCAGGAACACCATCAACAGCGTCTGGAGGATCTGCAGAATGCCCGCGAGGCACTGCGCGCGCAATTCGCCGAGCTGGCCGGGAAAATCTTCGAGGAGCGCGAGCTGCGCTTCGCCGAGACCAGTCAGCAGCGTCTCGGCCAGTTGCTCGACCCACTCAAGGAGCGTATCCAGGCGTTCGAGAAGCGCGTCGAGGACAGCTATCAGCACGAGGCGCGCGAGCGCTTTTCCCTGGGCAAGGAGCTGGAGCGCTTGCAGCAGCTCAATCAGCGCCTGGGCGACGAGGCCATGACCCTCAGCCGCGCCCTCAGGGGGCAGAAGACCCAGGGCAACTGGGGCGAGCTGGTGCTGGAACGGGTACTGGAGCATGCCGGCCTGCAGAAGGGCCGTGAGTACCAGACCCAGGTCAGCCTGAAGGGCGCCGAGGGCGAGCGTCTGCAGCCGGACGTGGTCATCCAGCTGCCCGGCGAGCGCCAGGTGGTGGTGGACGCCAAGGTCAGCCTGACGGCCTACCAGCAGGCCGTAGGCGCCGAGGACGAGGTGGCCCGCCAGCAGTTTCTCAAGCAGCATCTGCTGTCGCTGCGGGCCCACCTCAAGGGACTGGCGGGCAAGGACTATCAGCGCCTGGAGGGGCTCCACAGCCTGGATTTCGTCCTGCTCTTCGTGCCGATCGAGGCGGCCTTCGCCGCGGCCCTGCAGGCCGATGCCGGGCTGCTCCAGGAAGCCTTCGAGCAGCGCATCGTGATCGTCAGCCCGACCACCCTGCTGGCCACCCTGCGCCTGATCGACAGCCTCTGGCGCCAGGAGCGGCAGAGCCAGAATGCCCGCGAGATCGCCGAGCGCGCCGGCGCGCTCTACGACAAGTTCGTCGCCTTCATCCAGGACCTCGATGAGCTGGGCGGGCGCCTGCAGCAGCTGGACAAGGCCTATGCGGCGGCGCGGGGCAAGCTGTGCGAAGGTCGCGGCAATCTGGTCGGCCGGGTCGAGAGTCTCAAGCGGCTCGGCGCCCGCGCCAGCAAGAGTCTGCCGGCCGAGTGGCTGGAGCAGGCCAGCGAATTCGTGCTGGATGAGGCCGGCGACTGAGGCCCGGGCGCATCACAGCAGCAGAACCGCCAGGCCGGCGAGCAGGCCGGCCGCCATCACCGGCAGGGTGCGCAAGGCCAGGCGGCGGCCGCCGATCAGCGCGATCAGCAGGCCCTTGACCAGGCTGTTGCTCAGCGTGGCGAGAAAGATGCCGCGCACCGCCACTTCCGGGCTCAACCCATCCGCGGCGCTGCGCGCCAGCGACAGGGTGATGGCATCGACATCGGCGAGCCCGGAGATCAGCGCCACCAAATAGACACCTACTTCGCCCAGCCAGCGGCGGGCGCCCTCGACGATGAACAGGATCAGCACCAGCAGCGCGGCGAAGCGCAGGGCCGGGGCCAGCTCGAAGGGGTTCTTCAGCGGCAGTTCGCGCTCTGCCTCGGGCGCCCGCTCGGCCTTGAGAAAGAACACCAGGGCGCCGCCGCCATAAATCAGGGTGGCTACTGCCAGGGGGCCAATCAGCGCCGGCAGGAGCGCGGCATTGACCACGGCGACCTCCAGCAGCACCCGCGGAAACATCAGTGCCGAGGTCGCCAGCAAGCCGCCGGCGAGAATCGCCTGCAGATCGCGCCCGCGATCGAAACGGGCCAAAGTCAGGGTCATGGCGGTGGAGGAGACGATGCCGCCAAGCAACGAGGTGACCAGCAGGCCGCGGCGGGTGCCGATCAGGCGCATGGCCATGTAGGCGGC
>JBFHKK010000281.1:0-4228 GCA_041595475.1 Pseudomonas sp.
AACCCAGAAGAGTTCGTGGCGGCGCACCGCCTTGCGAAAGAACTCATCCTCACCGCTGGTCGGCCAGCGGCGCCCAGCCAGCAGACGCTGAATGCTGCGGCGCAGCCGCTTTTTCCCGGGCAGGCGGCCCTGCAGGTCGTGCTGCATGGCCAGGGCCATGGCCTTGTCCAGCTGCAGGTCGGCGCTCAGGATCGGACTCCACAAGCCATCGGCCGGCAGCGGCTCGATGGCCGGCGGCAGGGCGGTGCCCATGCCCGCCGGGCCCATGGGCCAGCGGTCGTTGTCGTGCAGGTGATTGGCGTAGAGCAAGAGCGTTTCGGGCTTCCAGTCGCTGGCGGCGACGGCCTCGAGCAGGGCGCGGGTGGCGGCGACATGATCGCTGTGCGGGTCCAGCTCGGGGTGCGGGGTGACTATCACCTCGGGGCGAAAATGCTCCAGCAAGGCGCGCAGGTCCGCCAGCAGATTGCCCCAGTTCGGTCGACCATCGGCGTCGGCGGGCAACGACAGGGGATTGTGCATGCGGGCACTGCGGATATCGGTCTCGCCCGACTCGCGGGAGCCGAAGACTTCTTGCGGCTGCGCCGCCATCGCCGGCAACTGCAGGCAGTAGTAGCCCAGTTGCACGCAGCGGCTCTGCGGCACCCCACCCCAGAGGGGCACGGCCAGGCTGTCCCAGGCGCGCAGGCGACCTTTAAGCCGCGCCGCCTGAGCTCGATCCAGGCCCAGGCGGCGATAGGCATCGGCCTCGATCTCGCCCTGGGTCAAGGTGACGATGGCGACTTCGGCGGCCTGGCTGTAGAGGCCGAAGGCTGCCAATTCGGCATCGTCGGCATGCGGGGCGATGACCAGCAGACGCTGCCGGCTGAAGTCCGGATTGCGCAACGCATGGAGCCTGGCCTGTGCCCCCAGGCGACACCAACGGCCGCGCATCCGCAGTGTCCCCTCGGCCAGGGCCTGGCCTTGTCCGGAAAGATTGAGGTAGCGAACCCCGTCGACGCCCCGCTCGAAATCCTGGCGGTCGTCGCCGATGGCAACGTAGGGATCCAACCAGCGACCCAGCCAGCTGGCCTTGATCTCGACCTGCAGCAGCAGGGTGTCGGCGCCGGCCCAATCGCCCGCGACGCTCAGTACGCCGTCAACCAGCTGCGCCGGCAGTTGCGGGGTGCCCGGCGGAAACTCATAGTGATAATCATCGCCCGGCGAGTAGAACAGGTGATCGGCGAACCAGGCCTCATGGCCGATCCAGCCCAGCACCAGCAGCAGTGGCACCAGCCACCAGGCAACCAGGATGCCGAGCAGCGCCAGCAACAGCACACCGATAATCAGTGCCAGGCGCTTGCGCCGGCGGTGCTGCTGCAACAACAACTGCTTGCGCGCGGCCATGGCTACACCTGATAGACCGGCACGCGATTGCACCAGCGGTCCTTGTACTCGCGGTCGGCGCGGCCGAAGGAGTAGCGCAGTGGCTTGCCCAGGGCGCGGGCCTCGGTCCAGGCATTCTGGGTATTGACGAAGCTGAGCACGCTGCCGGGGCTGAAGGCGCGATTCTGCGGATCGACGCCGCCGTTGATGTATTCGACGCTGATCCAGCCCGGCGACTCGACCCGGTAGAGCACCTGGATGGCCACCGGCTCGTCGTTCAGGTAGATCAGCGAACCGGTCATGAACTCGCGCAGCAGGCCGAACACCTCGGCCAGGTGATCCCTGCCGGTGGCCTCGAAGCCCCAGCGGCGACGAAACAGCTCGGCATAGATGGCCGCCTGCTCGGCCGCGCTCAGCTCCAGCATCGGTTTGATGATGCCGCCCGCCTCTTCCAGCAGCCGCTGCTCGCGGCGCTGGTTGTAGCGAAACTTCTTGCCGTACTCCTCGGGTTCCCGGGCCAGGGCCAGGCCTTCGGCCTGTTCGCGCAGGGAGACTATCTGCCCGGCATGCAGCGTCGAGACATAGCGCGCCCTGTGCCGCAGGCGGAGCCGGGCGTCAGACGCAATCGGCAGTATGACCTCGGCATTGCCCAGATCGAACAGGCCGCGCTTGCCCCGGGCCTTGAGCACCTCCTTGGACAGCGCCAAATGGTGCCCCCAGGCCGGCAGCGCGGCCTTGAGCTCACCCTGCTCGAACCAGCCCAGGTAGCGCACCGCAATCCCGGCCAGCGCCGCCAGCCGCTCGACCACCTGCGGATGGGTGGCCACGCTGCCGCCGAAGCGCTGCCAGGCCTCTGCATAGCCGGCCGCATCCATCGGTTCCCAGCCGCGCTCGCGCCACAGGCGCAGCCTGGCGAGCATTAAACGTCCTGCTCCAGCACCGGCGCGCCGCCCTCGAACTGCTTGGCATGCAGGCGGGCGTAATAGCCGTTCTGCGCCAAGAGCTCAGTGTGAGTGCCGCGCTCGACGATACGGCCCTGGTCCATCACCAGGATCAGGTCGGCTTTCTCGATGGTGCTCAGGCGATGGGCGATCACCAGGGTGGTGCGGCCTTTCATGACTTGGTCCAGGGCGGCCTGGATGTGCCGCTCCGACTCGGTATCCAGGGCCGAAGTGGCCTCGTCGAGCACCAGCAGCGGCGCATCCTTGAGCAGGGCCCGGGCAATGGCCAGGCGCTGGCGCTGGCCGCCGGAGAGCAATACGCCGTTCTCGCCGACCAGGGTGTCATAGCCTTGCGGCATGCTGTCGATGAACTCATCGGCGTAGGCCGCCTCGGCGGCGCCCCGCACCGCCTCCAGCGGCGCGCCGGCGAGATCGCCATAGGCGATGTTGTTGCGCACGCTGTCGTTGAACAGGGTGACGTGCTGGGTCACCAGGGCGATGTGCTGGCGCAGGTTGCGCAGCCTGTATTCTTCGACATCCAGCCCGTCGAGCAGTATCTGTCCCTGCTCGTGGTGATAGAAGCGCGGTATCAGGCTGGCCAGGGTCGATTTGCCGCTGCCGGAGCGGCCCACCAGGGCGACCATCTGGCCGGGCTCGACGCTGAAGGAGATACCCTTGAGCACCGGCTGTTCGGCGCCAGGGTACTGGAAGCTCAGGTCGCGCACCTCGAGGCGGCCGCTGACGCGCTCGCGCTCCTGGGTGCCGCGGTCGACTTCCGGCGCCTCGTCCAATTGCTCGAAGATGCTCTCGGCGCCGGCGACGCCCTTCTGGATGGTCGAACTGACCTCGGACAACTGGCGAATCGGCTTGGGCAGCAGCCCCGCCAGGGTGATATAGGCAACCAGATCGCCGGCCGAGGCATCGCCGCGCATCAGCAGCACCAGGAACATCAAGACCGCCATGGCGCTGTAGATCACCAGCTGCAGCATGGGCGTGTAGACGGCGCCGGTCTTGGTCATGCGCAACTGCTTCTCGGTGTTGCTGCGACTGGCGTCGAAAAAGCGCTCCTGCTCGTAAGCCTCGCCGCCGAAACTGCGCACCACCCGATAGCCCTGAATGGTTTCGGAGGCGACATGGGTGACATCGCCCATGGCCACCTGGATCTTCTTGCTCTGCTTGCGAAACTTCTTGCTGGCGCTGCTCACCATGACCCCGATCACCGGCAGGATGGCGACCATCACCAGGGTCAGTTTCCAGTTCATCCACAGCAGGGTGGCGAACAGGAAGATCACCGTCATGCCCTCGCGAATGACCACCTTGATGGCATCGGTGGCGGCCCCGGTGACCATGGTCACGTTGAAGGTGATCCGCGAGATCAGATGCCCGGAGTTGTGGTTGTCGAAGTAGCGATTGGGCAGCACCAGCAGCTTGTTGAACAGGGCCACCCGCAGATCATGCACCAGCCCCAGGGAGACCCGGGCGAGGAAGTAGTTGCCCAGGTAGGAGCCTATGCCCTGCCACAAGGCGATCAGCACGATCAGCAGCGGCACCGCCTGCAGCAGCTGCAGATCCTGCAGCAAGGGCACGCCGGGAAACAGGCTGGCCTGGGGGTTGGACAATCCGTCGACGAAGTACTTGAGGATGTAGCCGAGCATCGGCTGGGTCGAGGCGAAGATCAGAAATCCGAGGATGCTCAGCAGAAACAGGCCGACATAGGGACGAACGTAGGACAGAAGACGCAGGTAGATCTTCAAGCTCGACGCAGACTGACTTTCAGAATGGCTCATGGCGTAACGGGCGGCCGCAAAAAAGGAAGCGATGATATCACGCCAACTGGGCCGCTTTTCGCTGGCGCGCGTACGCCAGGAAGGCCTCGATATTGTCGCTGCACAACAAACCACAGATCTGCCGCACTTCCTCCTCCG
>JBFHKK010000282.1:0-4211 GCA_041595475.1 Pseudomonas sp.
CAAACACCACTTGGCCATGATGGAACCGCCGCGAGAAACAATCCCGGTAACCCGGTTTGCGGTCAGCGGCACATAGGGCAGACGCACGCCGGCGTGGATGGTGAAGTAATCCACACCCTGCTCGGCTTGCTCGATCAGGGTGTCGCGGAACAGCTCCCAGGTCAGGTCTTCGGCGATGCCGCCGACCTTCTCCAGGGCCTGGTAGATCGGCACCGTGCCGATCGGCACCGGGCTGTTGCGAATGATCCACTCGCGGGTCTCGTGGATGTGCTTGCCGGTGGACAGGTCCATCACGGTGTCCGAGCCCCAGCGGATGCCCCAGGTCAGCTTGGCCACTTCTTCCTCGATCGAGGAACCCAGGGCGCTGTTGCCGATATTGCCGTTGATCTTCACCAGGAAGTTGCGGCCGATGATCATCGGCTCCAGCTCCACGTGGTTGATGTTGGCCGGGATGATGGCGCGGCCGCGGGCCACTTCCTGGCGCACGAACTCGGCGGTGATCTCCTTGGGGATGCTCGCGCCGAAGCTGTGGCCGGCGTGCTGCTCGTTGAGCAGTCCAGCCTCGCGGGCCTCGGCCAGCTTCATGTTCTCGCGGATGGCGACGAACTCCATCTCCGGGGTGATGATGCCCTTCTTCGCGTAGTGCATCTGGCTGACATTGTGCCCGGCCTTGGCCCGGCGCGGATTGCGCACGTGGGCGAAGCGCATGGCGGAGAGATCGGCATCGTTCAGCCGGCGCTGGCCGAACTCGGAGCTCAGCCCCCCGAGCAGCTCGGTGTCGCCGCGATCCTCGATCCAGGCGCTGCGCACGTCACTCAGGCCCTGGCGCACGTCGATCTGCACATTCGGGTCGGTATAGGGGCCGGAGGTGTCGTAGACGGTGACCGGGGCGTTGACCTCGCCGCCGAAGTCGGTGGGCGTGACATCCAGGCTGATTTCGCGCATGGGCACGCGGATGTCCGGGCGCGAGCCCTGAACATAGATCTTCTGCGAGCGCGGGAAGGGCTGAACCGACTGCTGATCGACCTGGGCCGATTCGCTCAGGTTCTTGGCGCTGGGATGGGTGGCTTGGCTGCTCATCGGCGGACTCTCTCCAGGAAGGGATGTCGGAGCGAACCTGGGATCGAGCGCGAGGCCGGGGCGCAGCCTTAGGGTGCCGAGGGCGCTCGCGAGAACGGGGCGAGGCCATCTTGTTCCCTACGCAGGCCTTAACCTGATCAGGTTCAACGGGATCCGGCAGCTGCCGATCTCAGCCCCGCACCTGGGGCACCCCGACAAGAACCCCGGCAGTCTAATCAAGGCAGGCCGATAACACCAATCGCAGGGCGCCAACGCTCGACCCGCGCGTCGGAAAATGACGCCACCTGCAGCCGCCGCCGAGGATCTGGCGCCCTTGCAACCCGCCCAGGCGCCCCCATATCTGTACCTTGACCCTCCCGGCCCGGCCCCTTAGCCTTGCCGATCAACGCCCACTCAAGGACAGACTCGAATGCTGCGTAGACTCTCCCTGGCGCTCGCCGTGACCGCCGCCTCCAGCGCTCTGGCCTGGGCCGAACAGGCCCCGCTGCCGACCAAGGCCGACCTGATCAAGGTCTACCAAGAAGCCGCCGCCAACAATGCCGATCTGGCCGCCGCCCGCGCCGACTACCAGGCCCGCCGTGAAGTGGTGCCCCAGGCCAGGGCCGGCCTGCTGCCCAACCTCTCGGCCGGCGCCAGCCTCAGCGACACCCGCACAGCATTGGACTCGCCGGCGAACACCAGTTCGCGCAGCGGCACTGTGTACCAGGCCAACCTCAGCCAGCCGCTGTTCCGCGCCGACCGCTGGTTCCAGCTGCAGGCCGCCGAAGCCAGCAGCGAGCAGGCCGCCCTGGAACTCTCGGCCAGCGAGCAAAATCTGATTCTGCAGAGCGCCGAAACCTATTTCGCCGTGCTCCGCGCCCAGGACAACCTGGCCTCGACCAAGGCCGAGGAAGCGGCCTTCAAGCGCCAGCTCGACCAGGCCAACGAGCGTTTCGACGTCGGCCTGTCGGACAAGACCGACGTACTCGAAGCCCAGGCCGGCTTCGACACCGCGCGGGCCAATAGGATCATCGCCGAACGCCAGGTCGACGACGCCTTCCAGGCCCTGACCACCCTGACCAACCGCGAGCACAGCGCTCTGGAAGGTATCCTCCACAGCCTGCCGATCCTGGCGCCGACCCCCAACGACGCCAAGGCCTGGGTCGACACCGCCGCGGCGCAGAATCTCAACCTGCAGGCCAGCAACTATGCGGTCGACGCCGCCGAGGAAACCCTGCGCCAGCGCAAGTCCGGCCATGCGCCGAGCCTGGATGCGGTGGCCAGCTACCAGAAGGGCGACAACGACCGCCTGGGCTTCACCAACTCCGCCGCCGGCAGCAATTTCAGCGGCGATGTCGAGCAGCGCTCGATCGGCCTGCAGCTGAGCATTCCGCTCTACAGTGGCGGCCTGACCAGCTCCCAGGTGCGCGAGGCCTTCCAGCGCGTAACCCAGAGCGAGCAGCTGCGCGAGAGCCTGCGCCGCCAGGTGGTGCAGAACACCCGCAACCTGCATCGGGCGGTCAATACCGACGTGGAAACCGTGCAGGCGCGCAAGCAGTCGATCATCTCCAACCAGAGCGCCCTGGAAGCCACCGAGATCGGCTACCAGGTCGGTACCCGCAACATCGTCGACGTGCTCGATGCCCAGCGCCAGCTGTACGGCGCCGTGCGCAACTACAACAACGCACGCTACGACTACATCCTCAACAACCTGCGCCTGAAGCAGGCCGCCGGCACCCTGAGCCCGGCCGATCTCGAGGCCCTGGGCAACTTCCTCAAGCCGGACTACAACCCGGACCAGGACTTCCTGCCGCCGGACCTGGCCAAGGCGGCCGAGGCACAGCTGCGCGGCGGCGCGCAGTACTGAGCCGCGGCACTGGCAAACAAAAGCCCGACTCGTTCGGGCTTTTTTGTGCGTCCGCGCCGGCGCCCGTCGCGCTACTCGAGCAGGCGCGCCAGGCCGCCGAGCAAGCGCTGCAAGGAGCCCTGGTTGGCCCGCAGCACGCTCAGGCCGGCCTCGCGGCGCCGCTCGGCCAGGGCCGGCTGGGTCCAGAGCTCGCTCACCGCCGCAGCCAGTTGCTCGGCACTCTCGACCTCGAGCAGGGCGCCGGCCTCACGCAGCTGGGCGGCGATCTCGAGGAAATTGAACAGGTGCGGGCCACTGAGCACCGGCTTGCCCAGGGCCGCCGGCTCCAGCAGGTTGTGCCCGCCATTGGCCACCAGGCTGCCGCCGACGAAGGCGCAATCGGCCAGGGCATAGAGAAACAAGAGCTCGCCCATGGTGTCGCCGAGCAGCACCTGATCAGCCTTCTCGACCGGCTCTGCAGTGGAGCGCCGCTGGGTGGCCAAGCCCTGACGCCGGCACAGCTCGAACACCGCGTTGAAGCGCTCGGGGTGGCGCGGCACCAAGATCAGCAGCGCATCGGGCCGCTCGTCGAGCAGGCGCCGATGGGCGCCCAGCACTATCTCGTCCTCGCCGGCATGGGTGCTGGCTGCGATCCACAGCGGCCGCTCGCTCGCACCCCATTGCTGGCGCAGGGCGGCGGCCCGGACCGGCAAGGCCGGATCGATCTTGAGGTCGAACTTGATCGAGCCGGTCACCTCGATGCACTCGCGGCCCGCGCCCAGGCGGGCAAAGCGCTCGGCCTCGGCGGCGGTCTGCACGGCAATCAGACTCAGTTCGGCGAGCATGGGCGCGGTCAGCTTGGCGAAGCGGGCGTAACCGCGTGCCGAGCGTTCCGACAGGCGCGCATTGGCCAACACCAGCGGGATGCCGCGGCGGGCGCACTGGTGGATGTGATTGGGCCACAATTCGGTCTCCATGATCACCGCCAGCTTCGGGCGCAGCCGCTCGAGCAGGCGCGCCGCGGCCCAGGGCAGGTCATAGGGCAGGTAGCAATGCTGCACCCGCCCGGCATATTCGGGCGCACCGAACAGTGCGCGGATACGCTCCGAGCCGGTCGGCGTCATGCAGGTGATGGTAATCGGCAACTGCGGATAGCGTTCCAGCAGCTCGCGCACCAGGGGCGCGGCGGCGATGCTCTCGCCCACCGAGACCGCGTGCAGCCAGATGCCGCCCGGCAACAGGGGCGGCAAGCCGAGGGCGAAACGCTCGCCGATACGCCGCGCATAAGCGGGCGCCCGCCAGGCCC
>JBFHKK010000283.1:0-4210 GCA_041595475.1 Pseudomonas sp.
AAGGGGCGGCCGGGCTGGCACATCGAGTGCTCGGTGATGTCCACCTGCTGCCTGGGGGAAACCTTCGATATCCACGGCGGCGGCCCGGACCTGGTGTTCCCGCACCACGAGAACGAGATCGCGCAGAGCGAGGCGGCCACCGGCAAGCTCTACGCCAAGGCCTGGATGCATGCCGGCGCGGTGCGGGTGGACGGCGAGAAGATGTCCAAGAGCCTGGGCAACTTCTTCACCATCCGCGAGGTGCTGGAGAAGTACCACCCCGAGGTGGTGCGCTACCTGCTGGTGGCCAGCCACTACCGCAGCCCGATCAACTACTCCGAGGACAGCCTCAAGGAAGCCAAGGGCGCCCTGGAGCGTTTCTACCATGCGCTGCGCGGCCTGCCCGAGGTCGCGCCGGCCGGTGGCGAGGCCTTCGCCGAGCGCTTCGGCGCGGCCATGGACGACGATTTCAATACGCCGGAAGCCTGCGCCGTGCTGTTCGAGATGGTGCGCGAGGTCAATCGGCTGCGCGAGAGCGACCTGCAGGCCGCGGCCGGCCTGGCTGCGCGGCTGAAAGAGCTGGCCGGGCTGCTCGGCGTGCTGCAGTTGGTGCCGGACGAATTCCTCCAGGCCGGCGCCGCCGGCAAGGTCGACGCTGCCGAAGTCGAGGCGCTGATCGCCGCGCGTCTGCAGGCCCGGGCCGAGAAGAACTGGGGCGAATCGGACCGCATCCGCGATCAACTCACCGCCATGGGCGTGGTGCTGGAGGACGGCAAGGGCGGCACCACCTGGCGGCTGGCCGAGTGATAGCCGGGGCGTGATATCTTCTCTGCCGCCCGGGCTGTGGGTCGTCGTCGGTCGCGTGTCGTTTTCTTGGCGCTTGCTATTTGACTTGGATCGGACAAACTAGCCGTGCGTCACAGTTTTCAATGCTGCATCCGGCCAGCCGTGCCAATGCAGTTGCACTTCTGATGAGCTTCGAGGAGTTCCCTTGATAAGGCTGCTGGTGGTCGACGACCACGACCTGGTTCGAACAGGCATCACGCGCATGCTCGCCGACATCGACGGCCTGCAGGTGGTCGGTCAGGCCGACTCCGGCGAAGAAGCGCTGAAGAAAGCCCGCGAGCTCAAGCCCGATGTGGTCCTGATGGATCTGCGCATGCCCGGCATCGGCGGCCTGGAGGCGACCCGCAAGCTGCTGCGCAGTCATCCGGACATCAAGGTGGTGGCGGTCACCGTGTGCGAGGAAGATCCCTTTCCGACCCGCCTGTTGCAGGCCGGCGCGGCCGGCTATCTGACCAAGGGCGCGGCGCTGGAGGAGATGGTCCAGGCCATTCGTCAGGTCTTCGCCGGACAGCGCTATATAAGCCCGCAGATCGCTCAGGAGCTCGCCCTGAAGCCGTTTCAGCCGCAGCAGAACGGCTCGCCGTTCGATGCCCTGTCCGAGCGCGAAATCCAGATCGCGCTGATGATCGCCAACTGCCACAAGGTGCAGAACATCTCCGACAAGCTGTGCCTGTCGCCGAAAACCGTCAACACCTACCGCTACCGGATCTTCGAGAAGCTGTCGATCACCAGCGACGTCGAACTGGCCCTGCTGGCGGTGCGTCACGGCATGGTCGATGCCGTCAGCTGAGCCGTGAGCAGCGCCTTCGACGCCAGTGCCTTTCTCGCCACCTGCAGCGGGCGGCCGGGCGTGTACCGCATGCTCGATGCGGACGCCAAGCTGCTCTACGTGGGCAAGGCGAAGAACCTCAAGAAGCGCCTGGCCAGCTACTTTCGCAAGAGCGGGCTGGCGCCCAAGACCGCGGCGCTGGTCGGCAAGATCGCCCAGGTCGAAACCACCATCACCGCCAACGAGACCGAGGCGCTGCTGCTCGAGCAGACGCTGATCAAGCAGTGGCGGCCGCCCTACAACATCCTCCTGCGCGACGACAAATCCTATCCCTACGTGTTCCTCTCCGATGGCGCCTTTCCGCGCCTGGGCATCCACCGCGGGGCGAAGAAGCTCAAGGGTCGCTACTTCGGCCCTTACCCAAGCGCCGGGGCCATCCGCGAGAGCCTCGGCCTGTTGCAGAAAGCCTTCCTGGTGCGTCAGTGCGAGGACAGCTATTTCAAGAATCGCACCCGGCCCTGCCTGCAGTACCAGATCAAGCGCTGCAAGGGGCCCTGCGTCGGCCTGGTCGAGCCGGCCGAATACGCCGAAGACGTGCGCCACTCGGTGATGTTCCTCGAGGGACGCAGCAACGCCCTGAGCGAGGAGTTGTCGGCGGCCATGCAGCAGGCGGCCGAGCGGCTGGACTTCGAGCGCGCCGCTGAGTTGCGCGACCAGATCGCCCTGCTGCGTCGGGTCCAGGACCAGCAGAGCATGGAAGGCGGCAGCGGCGATGTGGATATCATCGCCGCCCTGGTCAACCCCGGCGGCGCCTGCGTGCACCTGATCAGCGTGCGCGGCGGGCGCGTGCTGGGCAGCAAGAACTTCTTTCCCCAGGTCGCCATCGAGGAGGAGGGCAGTGAGGTGCTGCTGGCGTTCCTCGCGCAGTACTACCTGGGCAGCCAGGAGCGCGACCTGCCCGGCGAGTTGATCGTCAATGCCCTGCACCAAGACTTCCCCACCCTGATCGACGCCATCGCCGAGGCCCGCGGCCGCGAGCTCAGCATCAGCTACCGGGTGCGTGGCACCCGCGCACGCTGGCAGCAGCTGGCGGTGACCAATGCCGAGCAGGCCCTGGCCGCCCGCCTGGCCAGCCGTCAGCACCTGGCCGCGCGCTTCGAGGCCCTGGCCGAGGCGCTGGGCCTGGACGAGCTGCCGCAACGCCTGGAGTGCTTCGACATCAGCCACTCCAGCGGCGAGGCCACGGTCGCCTCCTGCGTGGTGTTCGGCCCGGAGGGGCCGCTCAAGTCCGACTATCGCCGCTACAACATCGAGGGCGTGACCGCCGGCGACGACTATGCGGCCATGCACCAGGCCTTGACCCGGCGCTTCAGCAAGGTCAAGGAGGGCGAGGGCAAGCTGCCCGATATCCTCCTGGTCGATGGCGGCAAGGGCCAGCTGGCCATGGCCCGCGAGGTGCTTCAGGAATTGGCGGTGCCTGACCTGGTTCTGCTCGGGGTGGCCAAGGGGGTCACCCGCAAACCCGGCCTGGAAACCCTCTACCTGAACGATGCCGCCCATGAATTCAGCCTGCCCGGCCATTCGCCGGCCCTGCACCTGATCCAGCAGATTCGCGACGAGTCGCACCGCTTCGCCATCACCGGCCACCGCGCCCGCCGCGGCAAGGCGCGGCGCACCTCGAGCCTGGAGGAAGTCCCGGGGGTGGGGCCCAAGCGTCGGCGCGAGTTGCTCAATCACTTCGGCGGCTTGCAGGAGCTGGCCCGCGCCAGCAGCGAGGAAATCGCCAAGGCGCCGGGCATCAGCAAAAAGCTCGCCGAGTCGATTTATGCCGCCCTGCACAGCGAGTAGAATGCCGGCTGAACTTGCAGACCAGTGGTGCCGATGAACATCCCCAACTTGCTGACCGTGCTCCGCGTCCTGCTGATCCCGATCTTCATCGTGCTGTTCTATTTGCCGTTTTCCTGGAGCTACTGGGCCGCCAGCGGCGTGTTCGCCTGCGCCGCGGCGACCGACTGGCTGGATGGCTATCTGGCTCGGCGCTGGGAACAGAGCACGCCCTTCGGTGCCTTCCTCGACCCGGTCGCCGACAAGCTGATGGTGGCGGTGGCGCTGGTGCTGCTGGTGGCCGAGCACGCCAACCTCTGGCTGACCCTGCCGGCGGCCATCATCATCGGTCGCGAGATCGTGGTCTCCGCGCTGCGTGAATGGATGGCCGAACTGGGCGCCCGCGCCCAGGTCGCGGTGTCCAACCTGGCCAAGTGGAAAACCGCGGCGCAGATGGTCGCCCTGATCATGCTGCTGGGCAATCCGCCGCAGATCACCCTTTGGGTGCTGGTCGGTTATGGCCTGCTGCTGATCGCCGCGGTACTGACCCTGTGGTCAATGCTGCAGTACCTGCTGGCGGCCTGGCCGCACCTGAGCACCACTGCGCAGAAGAAATAAGCTTTTTTGAATCAAGGGCTTGACCAGGCGCCTCGAAGCTATAGAATGGCGCCCGTCACTTAGACAAGCGGGAATAGCTCAGTTGGTAGAGCACGACCTTGCCAAGGTCGGGGTCGCGAGTTCGAGTCTCGTTTCCCGCTCCAGATTCGACGGGCCGTCTAGACGGCCGTCTAG
>JBFHKK010000284.1:0-4204 GCA_041595475.1 Pseudomonas sp.
ACTCGACTGCCCGCGCAGCGAGGAGCAACTGGCGGTCTTCGAACAGGCCCGCCAGGGCCTGGCGGCGCAGATCAGCCTGTGCAATTCGCCGGCTCTGCTCGGCTGGCCGCAGCTTTTCAAGATGCAGCAGGCCAGCGACTGGGTGCGCCCGGGCATCATGCTTTACGGTGCCAGCCCCTTCGAGCAGGACCAGGCGCAGGCGTCCAACTTGCGTCCGGTGATGACCCTGGAGTCGAAGGTCATCAGCGTGCGCGAGCTGCCGGCCGGCGAGCCGGTCGGCTATGGCGCACGCTTCGTCACCGCCCGGCCGACCCGGGTCGGGGTGGTCGCCCTGGGCTACGCCGACGGCTATCCGCGCCACGCCCCGAGCGGCACGCCGGTGCTGATCGACGGCCAGCCTGGCCGGCTGATCGGCCGGGTCTCGATGGACATGCTCACGGTCGATCTGACCGAGCTGCCCCAGGCCGGCCTCGGCAGCCGGGTCGAACTCTGGGGCAAGCACGTCCTCGCCAGCGAGGTGGCCAGCCGCGCCGGCAGCATCGCCTACCAGTTGTTCTGCAACCTGCGCCGGGTGCCCTTGCGCTACAGCGAGCACTGAGGTTGGGGCCGGGCAGGATTATCGGTCAGCCTGTTGAAAATACTGAACGCCATTGCCATGATACGGCCTGAATCCGTATCTGCCCGAGGGGGACTGCTGCATTGGACGTCGGCGTACGACTGCAATCGATCCGCAAACTCAAGGGCCTGTCCCAGCGCGAACTGGCCAAACGGGCGGGCGTCACCAACAGCACCATCTCGATGATCGAGAAGAACAGCGTGAGCCCCTCGATCAGCTCACTGAAGAAGGTGCTCGGCGGCATTCCCATGTCGCTGGTGGAGTTCTTCTCCCTGGACGTGGAACAGGGCAACCAGACCCAGGTTGTGTACAAGGCCGGCGAACTGGTCGACATCTCAGACGGCGCCGTGACCATGAAGCTGGTCGGCCGGGCGCATCCCGGGCGGGCCATCGCCTTTCTCGACGAGACCTACCCGCCCGGCGCCGACACCGGCGAGGACCTCTACGCCCACGAGGGCGAGGAGGCCGGCCTGCTGGTGGAGGGGCGTCTGGAGCTGACCGTGGCGGGCGAGGTGTTCACCCTAGAACCGGGCGACAGCTACTACTTCGAGAGCAGCAAACCGCACCGCTTTCGCAATCCCTTCGAGGACCCGGCGCGCCTGATCAGCGCCACCACACCGGCCAATTTCTAGACCCGCCGGCCAATAACCCTGCGACAATCTGGGTTGTTTCGGCGCGGCGGGCTTGCCGTTATACTGTCGCCCGCTCGCGAAACCGTGGCCGCGGGCCTGACTAGCCACGATGAGGGTGTATCCGTGAACCTGATTAAGAAGATGCTGGTAGCACCGGCTGCCATCTGGGTCCTGTGGGCGGCGAGCGTCCAGGCCGCGAGCAACGAAGAGATCGCCGAGCGCCTCAAGCCGGTCGGCGAGGTCTGCGTCATGGGCCAGGAGTGCAAGGGCGTCGAGGCCGTGGCAGCCACTGCCGGCGGCGGTGCCCGCAGCGCCGACGATGTGGTCGGCAAGCACTGCGCGGCCTGCCATAACGCCGGCGTGCTGGGCGCGCCCAAGACCGGCGACAGCGGTGCCTGGCAAGCCCGCGTCGATGCCCGTGGCGGCCTCGATGCAGTGCTCAAGAGCGCCATCGCCGGTATCGGCGCCATGCCGCCGAAGGGCACCTGCGGCGACTGCTCGGACGACGAGTTGATGGCCGCGATCAAGAAGATGAGCGGCCTCTAAGCCCTCCTCGCGATGAATAAAAGCCACCTTCGGGTGGCTTTTTGCATTTAGGCGTCCCAAGCAGCGGCGCCCAAGTGCGTCCACACTGAAGCTGATCCCAAGTCTTCAGGAGTGGCCAGATGCCGCAACTCTGCTCCATCGAACAGGCCGTCGATCAGGTCCTCGAGCGCATTCCCGGGCCCATCCATCTGGGCCTGCCGCTGGGGCTGGGCAAGCCCAATCTCTGGGTCAACGCGCTCTACGCGCGCTTCAAGCGCCTGCCCGAGCGCCAGCTGACCCTCTACACCGCCCTCTGCCTGGGTCGCCCACACGCCAGCCAGGAGTTGCAGCGGCGCCTGCTCGAGCCCTTCGTCGCGCGGGTCTACGGCGACTACCCGGAGCTGGAGTTTCTCGCCGACCTGCGCGAGGACCGCTTGCCGCCGAACGTGCGCATCCAGCAGTTTTTCCTGCAGCCGGGCACCCTGCTCGATTGTCCGTCGGCGCAGCAGGACTACATCAGCAGCAACTACAGCCACGTGGCGCGCGACCTGAACGACAAGGGCGTCAACCTGATCGCCCAGCTGGTGGCGGCCGATCCCGCGCATCCCGGGCATTTCAGCCTCAGCTGCAACCCCGATGTGACCCTCGATCTATTGCCGTTGCTGGCCAGGCGCCGGGAGGCCGGCGAGCCCATCCTCTGCCTGGCCCAGATACACGAGGCGCTGCCCTACATGGGCGGGGATGCCGAGGTGCCGCGCGAGGCCTTCGATCTGCAGGTCGAGGAAGTCGAGCGCCGCACCCTGTTTTCCACGCCGAACCTGCCGGTCAGCGTGCAGGATCATTGCATCGGCCTGCATGCCAGCAGCCTGGTGCGCGACGGCGGCACCCTGCAGATCGGCATCGGCGCCATGGGCGATGCCTTGAGCGCTGCCCTGCTGGTCCGCGATGCCGACAATGCCGCCTACCAGTCCGCTCTGGAGGACCTGCAAGGCGAACGCTTCGCCGCCGAGGTGCAGGGTAGCGGTGGGCTCGAACCCTTTGCCGAGGGGCTGTACGGCTGCAGCGAAATGTTCGTCAACGGCCTGCTGCGGCTGGCCGAGGCCGGGGTGGTGCGGCGCCGGGTGTATCCGGACCTGCGCATGCAGCGCCTGGCCGCAGCCGGGGCCCTGGATGCCGAAGGCCGTCCCCACAGTGTCCAGGCGCTGCTCGATGGCGGCCTGCGCGCCACGCTGCACAAGGCCAGCCTCGACTGGCTGCAGCGGGTCGGGCTGCTGGCCGAGGAGGTGCGCTGGAGCGAGGGCCAGCTGCAACTGGGCGATGGTCGCCGGGTGCCGGCCGACCTCGGCGATGCGCGCACCCAGCAGGCCTTGAACGACTTGCTGCGCCCGGCCCGGGGCGGCGCGGTGCTGCATGGCGGCTTCTTCCTCGGCCCGGCGGACTTCTACCAGCGCCTGCGGGCCATGACGCCCGAGCGCCTGGCCGACTTCCAGATGACCGGCATCCACTACATCAACGAGCTCTATGGCCAGGAGGCGCTCAAGCGCCTGCAGCGGCGCGACGCACGCTTCATCAACTCGGCCTTCGGCATGACCCTGCTCGGCGCCGGGGTGGCCGACCAGCTGGAAGACGGTCGGGTGCTCAGTGGCGTCGGCGGTCAGTACAACTTCGTCGCCCAGGCCCACGCCCTGGAAGGCGCCCGCTCGATCCTGCTGCTGCGCAGCTGGCGCGAGGCGGCCGGCCAGGTCAGCTCGAACCTGTTCTGGCGCTATGGCCACGCCACCATCCCGCGGCATCTGCGCGACATGGTGGTGACCGAGTACGGCATCGCCGACCTGCGCGGCAAGACCGACGCCCAGGTGATCGAGGCGCTGCTGCAGATCAGCGATTCGCGCTTCCAGCCGGCCCTGATCGAGCAGGCTCAGCAGGCCGGCAAGCTGCCACGCCACTTCCGTCTCGATCCGCGTTTTCTCGACAACCACCCGCAGCGCCTGGAAGCGGTGCGGGCCCGGCATCCGGCGCTGTTCGTCGAGTATCCGTTGGGCAGCGACTTCAGCGCCGAGGAGCGCGACCTGCTGCGCGCGCTGCTCTGGCTCAAGCGCAAGTTCAAGTTCGGCGAGTTGCTGGAGCTGGCCCGGGCCACCCTGGAGGCGCCGCCGGCCGAAGCCTTCGCCGCGCACCTGGCGCGCATGGGCCTGGAGCGGCCCGAGGGGGTGCACGAGGCGCTCTATCAGCGCCTGCTGTTGGCGGCGCTGCAGGCCACGGCGCCGGGCTGAGCGGCCGCTCAGCGCTTGAGCATGGCCCGCAGGTCGGCCAGGGCGGCGTTGCCGCGGGCGGCCTTGACCTCCACCGGGGCGTCCTCCAGGCCTTCCCACTGCAGGTCCTCGGGCGGCAGTTCGTCGAGGAAGCGGCTCGGCGCGCAGTCGATGATCTC
>JBFHKK010000285.1:0-4152 GCA_041595475.1 Pseudomonas sp.
CCCATGAGCGATTACCAGGAAACCCTCTACGACGGCTATGGCCAGCGCTTTCGCATGGACAAGCTGCTGCACGAGGTGCGCACCGAGCACCAGCACCTGGTGATCTTCGAGAACGCCCGCATGGGCCGGGTCATGGCCCTGGACGGGGTGATCCAGACCACCGAGGCCGACGAGTTCATCTACCACGAGATGCTCACCCACGTGCCCATCCTCGCCCATGGCTTGGCCCGGCGCGTGCTGATCATCGGCGGCGGCGACGGCGGCATGCTGCGCGAGGTGTGCAAGCACGACAGCGTCGAGCACATCACCATGGTCGAGATCGACGGCACAGTAGTGGAGATGTGCAAGGAGTTTCTGCCCAACCACTCCCAGGGCGCCTTCGCCGACCCGCGGCTGCAGCTGGTGATCGACGACGGCATGAATTTCGTCGCCAACTGCCAGGAGAAGTTCGATGTCATCATCTCCGACTCCACCGACCCGATCGGCCCGGGTGAGGTGCTGTTCTCGGAGAACTTCTACCAGGCCTGCCGGCGCTGCCTGAACGACGGCGGCATCCTGGTCACCCAGAACGGCACGCCCTTCATGCAACTGGGCGAGGTGCAGACCACGGCCGGGCGGATGAACGGCCTGTTCGCCGACTGGCATTTCTACATGGCCGCGGTGCCGACCTATATCGGCGGGGCCATGACCTTCGCCTGGGGCAGCACCGCCAGCGGTTACCGCAAGCAGCCGCTGGAGACTTTGCGCCAGCGCTTCGCCGGCAGCGGCATCGTCACCCGCTACTACAACCCGGAGATTCACCAGGGCGCCTTCGCCTTGCCGCAGTACGTGCTGCAGGCGATCAACAAGCCGAGCAACGACTGAACCGACCGCTATAAGCAGAAAGCCCGCTGATGCGGGCTTTCTCGTCTCAGCGCTGTTCGGCGATGCGCCTGTGCAACTGCTGCGACAGCGCTTCGAGTTGCTCGCCCAGACCCACCAGCGACTCCTGGGCGCTGAGCAACTCGGCGCTGGCCTGGCGCTGGCGCTGGCTGGCCTCGCGCTGGGCGGCGCTGTTGTCGCGCACCTCGGCCAGCTGCCGGTGGGCCTGCTCCAGCGCCTGACGGTGCTCGAGGATCGACTGGGTCAGGGCATTGGTCAGGCCGACGTTGCTGGACAGGGCCGTGCCCACCTCGCTGACCTGGCCGACGCCGGCGGCGATGGTCTGTTGCGACTGGCTGAGCACCTGATGCACGGTGCCGGCGGTCTGGTTGCTGCGCTGCGACAGGTTGCGCACCTCGTCGGCGACCACCGCGAAACCGCGGCCCTGCTCGCCGGCACGGGCCGCCTCGATGGCCGCGTTGAGGGCCAGCAGGTTGGTCTGCTGGGCGATGGCGCTGATCATCTGCATGGATTCGGTGATGCGTTTGTTGCTCTGCTCGATGGCCTGCATGCTCTGCTCGGCTTGTTGCATCTGTTCGGCGCAGAGGTTGACCTGGGCACTGCTGTGCTGGGTCTCCTGGCTCAGGCGCTGCATCTGCTCGGTGCTTTCGGTCAGGCGCCCGGTGACCTCGTGCAGGGCATGATCGAGCTGAAGGATGGCGGTGGCCTGCTGGGCCACGTCGCTGTCGATGCTCTGGCAGCGCTGGCGGATGCCGCCGAGGGTCTGCTGTAGCTGGCCGGCCATCTGCAGCAAATCGCCGGCGGTGCTGCGCACTTCATCGACCATGGTTTCCAGCTGCGCCTGGTTCTGTTCGGCCCGGGCACCGAAGGCGCGCGCCTCCTCCAGGGCTTGGCCGGTCTCCTGCAGCGCCTGGACGCGTACCTTGGCGCTGTACCACTGGGCCAACCACACCGCCAGCATCGGCAGGAGAAAGCCCGAATAGAGATTGACGGTGGCATCGCGCGGGCTCAGCTCGAAGCTCGGCAGGGTCGCGCCGCTGTGCTCCAGGCGGATCAGCCAGAACACGAAGGCCACCAGCACCAGGCTCCAGAGGGTCGCGCTGCGCGAGCCGGCCAGCAGGTAGGCGAAGGCGATCAGCACCGGCGCCCAGTAGATGTGCGCCGAGTGCAGGCCGCCGAGCTGATAGGTGATCAGCATCCCATAGCTGCACATGCAGCCCAGGGTCAGGTTGGCCGCCACGCCCAGCGGCACCAGGCCGCTGCGCAGCAGCGCCAGCGTCAGCGGCATGCCCAGCAGCAGCAACAGCGAACCATAGGTCAGGGCCTGGTGATCGAGGCGCGCCCACTTGATGCAGCTATAGAGGCCGATCACCGCGCCGCACAGGGCGGTGAAGATCAGGGTACGGGCCAGCAGCAGGCGGGTTGGGTCGGTGAAGTCACGGGGCAGAAAAGAACCGAGAAAACCCTGTTGCATGAACGCCTCCAGGTGTCGTTATGGGCCCATTATCGGCAGGACTCGGGCTCTTCTAAAGGGGGCATACACGCCAATCAGCGGTAAAAACGCTCTGGCCTGCCCGGCGGTTGCCTTCGTCGCTCCGTCGAGCTCGTGGCCTGGCCGCCAGATGGGCCCGTGCCTATAACTAAAGGCATGGCCGCTTCGCCATGTCGCAGGCGGGATTGGACGCTTGGAGGATTCAGCGATGTCCGGCAGCCCCATCCTCGAGATGATCGGCAACACCCCGATTCTTCCGCTCACCCGTCTGGATACCGGGCCCTGCGAACTGTTCGTCAAGCTGGAGAACCAGAACCCCGGCGGTTCGATCAAGGACCGCATCGCCCTGACCATGATCGAGGCGGCCGAGCGCAGCGGCGAGCTCAAGCCCGGCGGCACCATCATCGAGGCCACTGCCGGCAACACCGGCCTGGGCCTGGCCCTGGTGGCCGCGCAGAAGGGCTATCGGATGCTGCTGGTGGTGCCGGACAAGATGAGCCGGGAGAAGATCTTCCACCTCAAGGCTCTGGGCGCCGAGGTGCGCCTGACCCGCTCGGATGTCGCCAAGGGCCACCCGGAGTATTACCAGGATCTGGCCCGCAGCATCGCCGAAGGCATGCCCGAGGCCTTCTATATCGACCAGTTCAACAACCCGGCCAATGCCTGGGCCCATGAGAGCGGCACCGGCCCGGAGATCTGGCGGCAGATGGAGCAACGCCTGGATGCCGTGGTGGTCGGGGTCGGCTCCGGTGGCACCCTGGGCGGCCTGACCCGCTTCTTCAAGCGGGTGGCGCCCGAGCTGGAGATGGTCCTGGCCGATCCCGAGGGCTCGGTGCTGGCCGATTATGTCGAAACCGGTTGCACCGGCGAGGCCGGCAGCTGGCTGGTCGAAGGCATCGGCGAGGACTTCATACCGGCCCTGGCCGACTTCGACCGGGTCAGGCGCGCCTTCCGCATCCCCGATGCCGAGAGCCTGCACACCGCGCGCCTGCTACTCAGGGAGGAGGGCGTGCTGGCCGGCTCCTCGACCGGCACCCTGCTGGCCGCCGCGCTGCGTTATTGCCGCGAGCAGCGCAGCCCCAAGCGGGTGCTGACCTTCGTCTGCGACAGCGGCAACAAGTACCTGTCGAAGATGTTCAACGACTACTGGATGATCGACCAGGGCCTGATCGAGCGGCCCAAGACCGGCAACCTGCGCGACCTGATCACGCGCCGCTACGAGGAGGGCGCCACCGTGACCTGCACCCCCGAGGAAACCCTGGAGAGGGTCTACGGGCGCATGCGCTTTCACGACATCGACCAGGTGCCGGTGATGGAGGGCGATAAGGTGGTGGGCCTGATCGATGAGTGGGACCTGCTGCGCGCGGTCAAGGATGCCCCGACCCATTTCCAGCTACCGGTGCGCGAGGCCATGACCCGCAAGCTGGAAACCCTGGACCCGGACATGCCCATCGAACGCCTGCTGCAGACCTTCGACGAGGGCCATGTGGCGCTGATCGTCGAGAAGGGCCGCTTCCTCGGCCTGATCACCAAGAGCGACGTGCTCAACCTGTGGCGGCGCACCCTGCGTTAATCGCGGCTGCTCGCCTGTTGGAGTGCCCATGAGTGAATTCGAAACCCTGAGCGTGCACGCCGGCTACGAGCCGGACTGGACTGGCGCGGTGATGCCGCCGATCTACGCCACCTCGACCTTTCGCCAGCAGTCGCCGGGGGTGCACGCCGGCTTCGAGTACGGGCGCAGCCAGAACCCGACGCGCCAGGCACTGGAGCGGGCCATC
>JBFHKK010000286.1:0-4134 GCA_041595475.1 Pseudomonas sp.
GATGGAAGTGCCCAGCAGATACTCGCCTTCGTAGACAGTGTTGGCGCGGAACATCGGGTAGACGAAATCACGGACGAATGCTTCGCGCAGGTCGTCGATGTAGATTTCCTTGACGCCCATGGCCTGGGCCTTGGCGCGCGCCGGCTCGACTTCCTCACCCTGGCCGAGGTCCGCGGTGAAGGTCACCACTTCGCAGTTGTAGGTGTCTTGCAGCCACTTGAGGATCACCGAAGTGTCCAGGCCACCGGAATATGCCAGGACTACCTTGTTTACGTCGGCCATGCCATCAACTCCACGGGGTTGTTCGGAAAAACCCGTGATTCTACTGCCCGCGCCAGCTTATTTACAGGGCCGCAGCATGCTCTGACGACAAAGCGCCGGCAATCGACCAGGCGAATTCTCAGGAAGCCGGCGCGGCGACTTTGGCCGAGGCGTCCGGCCCCGGGGCCTCGCTCGGCCGCTCGGGGAGACGCTCCAGGCGCAGCGTCACCCGGCGGTTCTTGGCCCTGTTGGCCTCGTTGTTGTTCGGCGCCAAAGGATAGCGCTCGCCATGAAAGCGCACGGTGATCTGCTCGGCCGGCACGCCCCCCGCCACCAGATAGTCCATCACCGCCAGCGCCCGCCGCCGGGACAGATCGCGGTTGCTCAGGCGATTGCCGCTGTTGTCGGCATGGCCGTCGAGCTGGATACGATTGATGCTGGGGTCGGCCTTGATGAAATCGAGGATGATGTCCAGCTTGGCCTGGGCCAGCGGCTCCAGGTCCACGCCCCCACCGGGGAAGCCGACCTGGCTCTGGCGAATCTGCTCGAAGTTGACCGGCAGCAGCTTGGCGGTGCAGCCCAGGTACTCGTTGTAGGCCTGGCGAAAGCGCACCGGCAACAAACGCACCTCCAGACTGTCGCCGCCATGCAGGGTGCGCTGGCGCACCAGAGGACTGCGCCCCTCGAGCAGACCGACGATCAGGCGGCCGGCCTGCTCCTGGGAGCTGTTGAACGGCACCTCTCCAGGGCCGACGCTGACCACCCCGAGATTGATGTCGCCGCGCCCCGGCTGCCAGGGCGCCGCCGCCGCCAGCAGCGTGGCCGGCCCGGCGCCCAGCCAGCGCTCGCGCACCTGCAGGCGAAACACCGCCTGCTCGCCGGCGCGGCGAACGAACTCACCCTTGCCGAAATCGGTGATCGGCTGCGCCAGGCGGCACTCGAACTGATCGCCCTCGACCTTCCACTCGACCTGTTCCAGGCGCGTCTGAAAGCTGATGCCCCAGGCCGACAGCGACAACGGCAAGCTGGCAAGCAAGATCAACAGGTTGAGACTCGGCTGGCGCACGGCAAGCTCCACGGAAAAACGGCAGTCCTACGGCTTATCGGTGAGCACCGGGAAAACTTAAGGCGGTTGCCGCCCGCCATCGTCACGGCGTGCCCCGCCGGGGCTTTTCCGGTAGCATTCCAGCCACGTTTTACCCGCCCGGAAGCCCCCCATGACCGATCGCCTCACCCTGCTGCGCCCCGATGACTGGCATATCCATCTGCGCGACGGCGCCGCCCTGCGCCACACGGTCGCGGATGTGGCGCGCACCTTCGCCCGCGCCATCGTCATGCCCAATCTGGTACCGCCGGTGCGCAACACCGAGGAGGCCGGGGCCTATCGCCAGCGGATTCTCCAGGCCCGCCCGACCGGCAGTGGCTTCGAGCCGCTGATGACGCTCTACCTCACCGACAACACCAGCCGCGAGGATGTTCGCCAGGCCAAGGCCAGCGGGTTCGTCCACGGCGCCAAACTCTACCCCGCCGGCGCCACCACCAACTCCGACTCCGGGGTGACCCTGATCGACAAGATCTTCCCGACCCTGGAAGCCATGACCGAGGTGGGCCTGCCGCTGCTGGTGCACGGGGAAGTCACGCGCGCCGAGATCGATGTGTTCGATCGCGAGAAGGCCTTTATCGACGAGCACCTGTCGCGCGTGGTCGAGCGCTTCCCCAGCCTGCGGGTGGTGTTCGAGCACATCACCACCCGGGATGCGGTGCAGTTCGTCGAGGGCAGCGGTGCCAACGTGGGCGCCACCATCACCGTCCACCATCTGCTCTACAACCGCAACCACATGCTGGTCGGCGGCATTCGCCCGCACTTCTACTGCCTGCCGATCCTCAAGCGCAACACGCATCAGGAAGCCCTGCTCGACGCCGCCACCGGCGGCAATCGCAAATTCTTCCTCGGCACCGATTCGGCGCCCCATGCCAAGCATGCCAAGGAAGCCGCCTGCGGCTGCGCCGGCTGCTACACCGCCTATGCCGCCATCGAGTTGTACGCCGAGGCCTTCGAGCAGCGCCAGGCACTGGACAAACTGGAGGGCTTCGCCAGTGTGCACGGTCCGGACTTCTATGGCCTGGCGCGCAACCGCGAGACCATCACCCTGGTCCGCGAGGACTGGCAGGCGCCGGCCAGCCTGCCCTTCGGCGAGCACAGCGTGATTCCCCTGCGCGCCGGCGAGACCCTGCGCTGGCGAGTACTGGAGGACAACGCGTGAGCGAAGACCTGTACGACGACGAAACCGAAAGCAGCGCCCCGTCCGTCTCGCGCCACCCCATGGCGGCGCGCTTTCGCGGCTACCTGCCGGTGGTGGTGGATGTCGAGACCGGCGGCTTCAACTGCGCCACCGACGCCCTGCTGGAAATCGCCGCCACCACCATCGGCATGGACGAAGGCGGCTTTCTCTACCCGGATCACACCCACTTCTTTCGCATAGAGCCCTTCGCCGGGGCCAATATCGAACCGGCGGCCCTGGAGTTCACCGGGATCAAGCTCGATCACCCACTGCGCATGGCGGTCAGCGAGGAGCATGCGCTGAGCGAGATCTTTCGCGGCCTGCGCAAGTCACTCAAGGCCAATGGCTGCAAGCGGGCGATCCTGGTCGGGCATAACAGCAGCTTCGACCTGGGCTTTCTCAATGCCGCGGTGGCGCGCTGCGACCTCAAGCGCAACCCCTTCCACCCCTTCTCCAGCTTCGACACCGCCACCCTGGCCGGTCTCGCCTACGGCCAGACCGTGCTGGCCAAGGCCTGCCAGGCGGCCGGCATCGAGTTCGACGGCCGCGAAGCCCACTCGGCGCGCTACGACACCGAGAAGACCGCCGAACTCTTCTGCGGCATCGTCAATCGCTGGAAGGAAATGGGCGGCTGGATGGACTTCGACGACTGATCGTCCAGGCGCTCTATCCAGACCCACACAAACCCGGCCCAACGCCGGGTTTTGTTTGCCGAGCCGCAATGCCCAGTGCCCTGGGCGGGCGTGAGCAGGTCATGCTCGGCTCGTTGCTAGGACGAACATTGCCAAGGATGCTACCCGTGGATGGCCGCCGCCATGATCGAACAGTGGGTCGATCAGCGGACCGCGAATGACCGTCTATCGGCTTCTGCTCGAATGTCCCTACGCATCTGCAGCATCTATTTGACACGCATTCTCATTAGCATTAATGTCTCGACCATCGAACAGCCACACGCGACGAGTTTCTGCCATGTACGTTTGCCTCTGCGAAGGTGTCACCGACGGTCAAATCCGCGATGCGATCTACGAAGGTTGCTGCAGCTACCGCGAGGTACGCACCACCCTGGGCGTCGCCAGCCAATGCGGCAAGTGCGCCTGCCTGGCCAAGCAGGTCGTGCGCGACACCCTCGGCGAACTGCAGAGCAGCCAGGCCGCCTTGGCCTATCCGGCGAATTTCGTCGCGGCCTGAAGCAGCATCCAAGAGATGCCGGGCACAAGCCCGGCTTTTTTCTGCGCGCATGAATACGGACGCCAGCCGCCATCGGCATTTCCCGCACCCACCACGCCGTCCCTTAGCATAGGTTTGACAGCCTCATCGGCCCTGCCCAGACTTTGCGATGAACTTATCCCCCCGCAAGGCAGGCCCGGACATGAAAGGCGACAAGAAACTCCTCCAGCACCTGAACAAGATCCTCGGTAATGAACTGGTTGCCATCAACCAGTACTTCCTGCATGCGCGGATGTACGAGGACTGGGGCCTGAAGAAGCTCGGCGCACCCGAGTACCACGAGTCCATCGACGAGATGAAGCATGCCGACAAGTTGGTCAAGCGCATCCTCTTTCTCCAAGGCGTGCCCAACCTGCAGGACTAC